>JBOGMI010000838.1:0-1567 GCA_050746645.1 Bryobacteraceae bacterium
ACCGCCCGAAAACCAACGCCTATGACGCTTGGAATGTGGCGGACTGGGAGCAGTATATTCGCGATCTGGCGATGTTCGGAACCAATGCCATCGAGCTGATGCCGCCACATACGGACGATCTCCCGAACAGCCCACATTTTCCACTGCCGCCCGAACAGATGATGGTCCAGATGTCCCGCATCGCGGATAGCTATGGTCTGAGCGTTTGGATCTGGTACCCGGCAATGGCCAAGAATTACACAGACCCCGCGACGGTTGCCTCCGAACTCCAATCATGGGCGCATATCTATCAAATCCTGCCCAGGATAGATGCGATTTTCGTTCCTGGCGGAGATCCCGGGCATACCGCCCCTAAGCCCCTGCTGGCATTTCTTGAAAAACAGAAGAGCAGCCTGCGCCGTTACCATCCGAAAGCCGAGATGTGGATGTCGCCTCAAGGGTTCGATAAGCAGTGGATGGACGAGTTCTTTCAAATCGTAGATCAACCGCATACGCAGAAGTGGCTGGATGGGGTCGCTTTTGGGCCGCAGAGCCGTTTGAGCATTTCGGAAACGCGCCAGCGGCTGCCGAACCATTATCCGATCCGTTTGTATCCGGATATTACCCACAGCGTCGAATGCCAGTTCCCGGTTCCTAACTGGGATGTTGCCTATGCCCTCACCGAAGGCCGTGAATGCATCAATCCACGGCCGGAAGGTGAAGGGAATATCCTGAGGCAGTATCTTCCCTATACGATCGGATTCATTACTTACTCGGAAGGCTGCAATGACGACGCTAATAAGTTTGTTTGGAGTTCTCTAGGCTGGGAGCCTGATTTGCATATCGCCGACGTACTGAGGGAATACGGTCATTATTTTCTCGGGCAGCAATATGCGGACAGCATAGCCCAGGGATTGCTGTCGCTCGAGCAGAATTGGCGCGGCCCGCTGGCGACCAAAAGCGGGGTTCCGGTCACGCTGGCGCGTTTTCAAGATATGGAGCAGCACGCAACGCCGGAGCTGCTGGAAAACTGGCGCTTTCAGCAAGCTTTATATCGCGCTTATTACGACGCCTCCGTCCACAGCCGCCTGATTGAAGAAACCGCTTGTGTGCGCCGTGCGCGCGA
The DNA here is from genome assembly GCA_050746645.1 of Bryobacteraceae bacterium. Classification (GTDB taxonomy): domain Bacteria; phylum Acidobacteriota; class Terriglobia; order Bryobacterales; family Bryobacteraceae; genus Bog-105. Next base: position 1,106 of record JBOGMI010000838.1, read on the forward strand.
CCTTTTAGGCCGTGTACACCAGATCGGCTGGACACCCGAACCTCTGGGCATCGGGGCGCCGCCGAGTTCGCATCCACCGAATGGGCAGGACCCGGCGATTCTCCTGGAGGAAGCGGAACACATCCTGGCCGCCGCCGAGCTTGATGCCGGCGCCGGTGTATTGCGCAGCCGCGTCCGGGAGCTCGCCGAGACCTTGCTGCAAAGCATACGAATGCAGCTTGCGGTGGACCGGTACCAAGGCGAGGCGGTGAACCGGGGCGCCAATCTCGAAACGCTGGACTACCCGGTAACCGACGCGCCATGGCTGCGCAAGCAAGTTAGTAAGATCCGGCAGCTGCCGAGTCCCGACGATCAGGTGAAGGCAATCAAACAATTGCTGGCTCGCCAGGACCCGGGACCCGGGGGCTTCTACGACGAACTCGGAAACCCAAGCAATCGTCCTCATTTGATTCTGGGACCCGG
>JBOGMI010000839.1:0-5506 GCA_050746645.1 Bryobacteraceae bacterium
GGTGGGGCTGTTTCTCTACGTCTATTTCCAGGGCGGCGTCGAGAGTTCAATCTATCTCGGAGGGCGATAGCCGGGAACGCATCCGCCTCTTCCGTTCGAGTTCTTCGAGGTTCAGGATTCGCATCAGTTCCCGTGTCGCGCCGCGCAGTACCGGGTGTCCTGATACGAAAAAAATTCGCGGATCGTCTTTGTACTCGGGCCGAGCGGCATCGTCGAAGACAACATACGGGCCTTCTTGAAGATGCCGCTCGAAGTCCGGGTCATCTGCCTCGCCAATCATAATCGTGGGCGTTCCTGCTGTATGCAGGACCTGCTGTAGCTCTCCCCGCCGGAGCAAAACTTCCAGCGCGCTCTTCACGTGGCGAAGCGTGCCAAACTCGCTCACACCCCTGCCCGCGATCACGTTTACCGGCAGGTGCTCAAAACCCCGATGAGCGGGCCAGCCCCGAAACGAAATCCGCTCCAGCGGCATGCCGAGCATGACCATAGGCTCCCGTCTGCCGAGTCCCCGTTCTTCCAGCGCGGCGGCAAAACGCAGCTTGGTCCAGTCACACCCCATGAGCGCCGCAATCATGACATCCATCGCCACCGGATCTGCACAGGCCAGAATGGCTCCGCGCCAGCGCGGAAAACCTGCATGCGGACCGTCACCCTCGCCACAGATCAAGGCGTCGGTGATGCACAAATCCGGCCGCAGCACCTCCATCATGTCGGCGAATCGCTCCAGCATGCCGTCTTCGCTCTGGAGCGCACGCCAGTTCTGGTTCAACGCTCCACCGCAGAATTCCACGCTTCCGGATATGATGTCGAGCGAGTCGGTTTTTGCTTTCAGCACCGCGATGGTCGCGTCCGCTTCAAGCAGCGGGATTGGAAGGCGAGCCCGATGCAAGACTTCTGCTTCCGGCAGATCGACTTCGCGATTTGGAACCCGGTCGCTGCCCAGATCGATCAATTCGGCGCCTTCCCGTTCGGCCGCGGCCGCCATCCCGGTGATCTTCATGCATGCGAGCGAATCGAAAAAACCGGAGCTCGAAGCGGCTACTTGCACCTTCGCCGCGCCTGTCTCGCGCGCCAGGCGGACCAGCGCTCCCACCAGCAGCGGATCCGTGGTGGCACCCTCTTCCGCCAATCGAGGAACGCTCTGGTCCGGCTTGATGAGAACCGTCTGCCCCGGCTTAACGAACGCCCCGAAGCCGCCTAAACGCTCCAGAGCTTCGCGAACCAGCGAGTACACCCCTTCGCGCGAGCGATGTTTATCCGCGGAGTGCGCGATGGAAACGGTTGGCATGCGCTCGGGAATTCATTATCGCTCACCGCCGCGAGCCAAAGCGCGCTTTTTCGCCCCGGCATAGGAACCCGCCGGCTTTTTCGGCGTCAGCAGCCGCTTGGTATGCCGCACCAGCACGGCAATTTCGTTGGCGCTTTTTTGAATTACGGTGTCGGCGCCGGTGTCCGCGTGATGGAATGCCAGACCTTCGGCCAAACCAACCAAAAGAATCGCCGGCTTTTCAAAACCGCGCGCGCGCATCTTCGCGATCAGTTCGATTCCGTCCATCGGCGCCATTTTGTAATCGGTAATCACCAAATCGAAATTTTCTTTGCCGGCAAGCTCCAGCGCCTCCGCGCCGCAGCAGGCGCAGATGACTTTATACCCCAGTTCTTCCAGAACTGAGCGGCGCGCGACAACGCCATCGCAGTTGTCGTCGACCAGAAGAATGAGAGCGGGAGTTTGTGCATGGGAGGAAGCAGCAGATCGCATCGGACTCAGCGAAGGTACCAAAGCTCTCGCCTCATGTCAACGCCCCGCCATCGATCTCAAACCAAGGGAGATCGAGTGCTTGACAAAAACCACAAAGCGGTGATCGGTCGGAATGTGCCAGCACCACTCGTTCGTGGTCTAGCTCTACTCCACTTCGCGCGGCGCCTTGTAGCCCGATTTCGCGATAATCCGGTACTTGATCGCTTTATGCTTTTGATTCACGATGCGCAGCGGAGCATCGGTTTCCGGATTCACCAATTCCACTTTGATATGGCGGAATTTTCCGTCGTGCGCGGTATCGGTGGGGTGGTAGGAAAGCGTGTATTCGTTGCGCAGCGCGCTTTCGATCTGGCGAAAAATGGTGGGATACTCGCCGAGAAATCGCGGAAAGAAGGAGAGTCCGCCGGTTTCCTTTGAGAAAGTTCGCATTTCGTTGTCCGCCTGCAGGAAATCCATGTTCGCAATCGGGCTCATGCCGCGGTCTTGAGCGAGCATGCGCGCCACCTGCAAGATGCTGATAGTGTAAATCGGCACGCCGTCTTCCTGCAGATCTTTCCGCGCCGTACCATAGGTGATTTTGCTGAATGTGTCGATGCCGGAGGCAATCAGCAGAATCGCCTTGCGCCCCTGAATGCCGGACATCCGGCCCGCGATATCGGTTAATGCGTCGAAAACATTCGCTTCGCTGAATCCCGGAATCCGCAATTCCGAAAGCGCCTGCTTGGCTTTATTCTTGTCGGGCGAAAAGTCGGAAAGAATATGCGTGTGCATGGCATAGCTCACCACCGCCACGTTATCGTCCGGCTTCAGTGTGGAGAGGAATCCATAGGCGGCTTGCAGCGTCTCGTACCAGCCATAACTCCAAAAAGCTTGGAAACGCCCGCTGAATTCCACCACCAGGCAGATCGTAATCGGCGCGTCGCCGTGGCTGAACTGGACAATTTTTTGCGGCACGCCATCTTCGAGCACGCGGAAATAAGGCTCTTGCAATTTCGGAATGAAGTGATCGTGATTGTCGAGAACCGCGACGTCCACCGTGACAGTATCCGCCTGGGCGCGATAGGTAGGGGTATTGGCCTGCGAGGGGTGCTTTTGATACTGCGACGGAATAGGCGTTTCATTCTGCGGAGGCGGAGCCTCTCCGTTCGGAGGAGCCTTGGCCTTCGGCTTAGCGACTGATTCGCCCGACGTCGTTCCGGGACCCTCCTGTGCATAGACGGCGGCCGGCAGCAGCGCGGCAAGCGCAAGTGCGCATCCCGCGGCGCCCAGGAAAAGAAAACGGCATCTCATGGAATTGCCTTTCCGGGTTCAATGAACCCAGTGGTCATGATCCGAATCCTGCTTTCGCAGATAAACTTCAAACTTCCGTTTTGCGCGGCGCAGCTTCCAATTCCGATATTCGGCAACCAGCGGCTGTCGAATCTGTATCCGCAGCTTGCGGCCGCGAACCAAAAAAAATCCCGCCACCATGCCGCCCAAGCCCGCGACGACGGCGATTCCCGAGGCGGCGCCCGAGGCCGCCATGTAGGATTGCAGGAACACGATGGCGCCCATGATCATCACCAAATACTTCGATTTCATCGGAATCAGAAAACCGAACAGCACCGTCTGATCGGGAAAAATCAGCGCGTAGGCGACCAGGATGCCGTAAATGGCCCCCGAGGATCCCAGCGTCGGTATGCCCACGCCGCCGAACAGGTAAGCGCAGATCACCACTGTCAGTCCGGCGAAGATGCCGCACAGAAAATAGAAACGCAAAAACCGCCTTGTCCCCCAAAGCCGCTCCAGCTCGATTCCGAACAGCCACAGCGCCAGCATGTTCCACAAAATATGGCCGATCCCCGCATGGAAAAACATGTAGGTGAATAACTGCCAGACGTGGAGCTCGCGCACCACTTCGAACGGCACCAGCAGCAGCGGTGCCAGCAGCGGCGCAACCGCGCCGCGGAAGAAGACTGGAATGACAAACAGCACCGCATTCGCAATCAGCAGCCATTTCAAGCCGGCCGGGAAGCGATTGGAGGGGCGGTACCGATTCACGTAGGAACGCGAATTAAAAGGCATGGAAAAAATGCGGTTCCTTCATTGAGGATAACAGGAAAATGTTTGCAGAACCGCCTCCGCAGACTGTTAGAAAGGACACTGCCGCCCCCTCGCGGACGCTCAGGGTTCAGTTTGTTTCGTATGCCGCTGCAGAACATTCGCCGCCAAGTGCAGCAGGATCGCAAGCCCGAGCCAGAGAAACCAATTGGATAGCGGGCCGCTCGCGAACAGAAACGTGCTCGTCAACCCCAGATCGGCCGCCAAGCTCCAGATCGCCACCGCATAAGCGGAGAAAACCGCCGGCCCCATGAGCGCGGATACCAGCGTCCCAAACTTCTGCGCCGTTTCCGCGGCCCATTCGCCCACTGGCGCCGCTAGATCGGCCGTGTTTTGCCACAGCACAGTCGTCCAGGCGCGCAACGGTTCCGTCCGTACCGCAATTGCCGTACTGCGTGATTCCGCAAGCCTCATAGAACTACAAAGATGGATGCAAGCGAATTGTCGAAAGTTGCCGCGGCAAATATTATTTGCTTTCAATCAAAGTGGGTGCCAGGCTGCGCAAAAAATGCGTATATCCCGGAAAAAATGACGGCAGATCGAGTACCATCGCTTATACTTCGAGAGGCGCTTTTTATACCTCGAGGAGAACGGCTTTCCAGCGATGAAGAAGATTAAAACAGCGATTGTAGGAACCGGATTCATGGGCAAGGTGCATACCGAAAATGTGCGCCGTCTGCCGAATGTGGAGGTTGCCGCCGTCGTCGGCAGCCGGCCGGAGCGCGCGCGCGAATTCGCCGAGCACTACGGAATTCCCATTGCAGCTTCGAGCCTCGAAGAAGTTTTGCAGAACAAGGAAATTGCGGCGGTTCACATCTGCACCCCAAACGTAGATCATTACCCCATGTCGCTGGCCGCCATCGAAGCCGGCAAGGCGGTCCTGTGCGAAAAACCGATGACCATGACCGTCGATGAAGCACGGCGGCTGGTGCAGGCGGCGGCAGCGAAGAAAGCCGTCAATTGCGTGCAGCATAATCTGCGCTATTACCCGGTCGTTCAGCAACTGCACGATATGATCGCCGCCGGAGACCTTGGCGATATTCTCATCGTGCAAGGTACCTATTCGCAGGATTGGCTGCTCTATGAAACCGATTGGAACTGGCGCCTCCGGACCAACCAGAATGGCAACCTTCGCGTCATGGGCGATATCGGTTCCCACTGGATGGACATGATCCAGCACCTGACCGGAAAGCCGATCACCGAATTGTGCGCCGATCTGGCGACTTTCCACAAAACGCGCAAGCGGCCGAAGGGTTCAGTCGAGACGTTTTCGGGCAAGAAATTAAAGCCAGGCGATTACGAAGAAGTTGCCGTCGATTCGGACGATTTCGGCGCGGTCCTGCTGCGGCTCGGCGAGCGCGCTCGTGGCGCTTTCACCGTCAGCCAGATGTCGGCAGGACGCAAGAATCGCTTCTTTTTCGAAATTTTTGGAACGAAAGCGGGAGCTGCCTGGGATCAGGAGCAGCCGGATACGCTCTGGATCGGCCATCGCAACGAACCGAACCAAATCGTTATTAAGGACGCTTCACTGTTCTATCCACACGCCGCCGGTTTCGCCGATTTGCCCGGCGGCCATAGCGAAGGCTACGACGACTCGCACAAGCAGGTGTTCAAACATTTCTACGCGAAAATCGCCGACCCCTCCGC
>JBOGMI010000840.1:0-2939 GCA_050746645.1 Bryobacteraceae bacterium
GCTTCGATCCGTTTTCACCTGAAAAAATGCGACCGCTTCCAGTGCCGCATGGGCTTTTTGCAGAAACCATCCGGCGATCTGTTCGGCTTGGGCGTTTTGCACCAGAATGCGCACGCGCTCGACGCGCTCGAGCCGGCGCACGATTTCGCCATAAACCCACGGGATCGGCCCGAATTTACAGGGCCAATCGGGGCGCTCGTGAGGCCAGGCTAACCATGTGGATTCATGCGGCTCCCACTCGGCCGGCATGCGGATGGGGCTATCCGATCCAGCGCTCTGTGATGGGTCCATAAGCATCGATGCGCCGGTCGCGCAGGAACGGCCAGTTGCGGCGTACTTCGTCGATCTGTTTCGGATCGCATTCGACAACGAGCACTTCTTCGCGATCGGCCGCGGCTTCCGCCATCACGCGGCCAAAAGGATCGGCCACAAACGAATGGCCCCAGAACTCAATTCCACTTTCCGGCGGGCCCTCGTATCCGGTGCGGTTCACGGCAGCCACAAAGACGCCGTTCGCGATGGCATGCGCGCGCTGGATGGTGCGCCAGGCGTCGAGCTGCGCTTCGCCGTACTGCGCTTTCTCGGCGGGATGCCAGCCGATCGCCGTGGGATAAAACAAGATGTTCGCGCCTTGCAGACTCGCGATGCGCGCGCCCTCCGGATACCACTGGTCCCAGCAGATCAGCACGCCGATGCGCGAGTAACGCGTCTCGAAAGCTTGGAATCCGAGATCGCCGGGCGTGAAATAAAACTTTTCGAAATACAGCGGATCGTCCGGGATGTGCATTTTGCGGTAGATGCCGGTGAGCGAACCGTCGGCGTCGAGAATCGCCGCTGTATTGTGATACAACCCGTGCGCGCGTTTCTCAAACAGAGAAGCTACGATCGAAACTTGCAGCTCTTTGGCGAGGCTGCCAAGAGTTTCCGTTGTAGGGCCGGGAATCGGTTCGGCCAAATCGAATAGCGCGGCGTTCTCTTCGCGGCAAAAATACTGCGAACGGAACAGCTCCTGCAGGCAGACGATTTCGGCGCCTTGCGTGGCGGCGCTGCGAATGCGTTCGATCGCTTTGCGCAAGTTGGCATCTGGATCGGTGGAGCAGGACATCTGCGCCGCGCCTAGCTTGAAAGGACTGTCTCGGTGGGCGGGCATGCTACATATACATTCCGCCGTTGACGTCCAGCACATGACCGGTAATAAACCCGGCCTCCTCGCTGGCCAGAAAACGAACGGCGGCGGCAACGTCTTCCGCCGTGCCGATCCGCTTCAGCGGCGTGCGCTCGATCATGGCCTGCTTCAACTCGGCGCCGAGTCCCTGCGTCATATCGGTTTCGACAAAGCCGGGCGCGACCGCATTCACTGTAATGTTCCGGCTTCCGAGTTCGTGCGCGAGCGCTTTGGTCAGCCCGAGCAAGCCCGCTTTCGATGCCGCATAGTTGGCTTGCCCGGCGTTTCCGGTTTCGCCGACGATGGAAGACATATTAATGATCCGGCCCCAGCGCTCGCGCATCATAGGGTGGAGCACGTGCTGGATGGCGAGAAACGGCCCGCTGAGATTCGTTTCGAGTACGAGATGCCAGTCCGCTGGTTTCATGCGCACGGCAAGACCGTCCTTGGTGATGCCCGCGTTGTTGACCAGAATGTCGATGCGGCCGAACTCTTTCGCGATTTTGGCGATTCCGTTGGCCACCGATTCGGCAACCGATATGTCGATTTCGGCGACATAGGCTTCGCCGCCCGAGCTGCGAATGGCAGCGGCGGTTTCCTCCAGCTTTTCACGCGAGCGCCCGGCTACGGCAACCCGATGTCCGGCAGCCGCGAGGGCCAGAGCGCAGGCTTTGCCGATCCCTCGGCTCGCGCCGGTAATCAGCGCGGTTCGTTTTTCCATAATTCACTCTCATGATAATGGGTATACAGATCCATGCCTTTTGATGACTTACGCGGTTTCCTTCGAGCTTTGGAAAAAGAGGGTGAGCTGAAGCGCATTCGCTTCGAAGTCGATCCCCGGCTCGAAATCACCGAGTTCGCCGACCGCTCGGTCAAAAACGGCGGCCCCGCGCTGCTGTTCGAAAAGCCGGTTGGTTCGAAAATTCCCGTCTTAATCAATGCCTTCGCCAGCATGCGGCGCATGGAGCTTGCGCTCGGCGTCGGGAATATCGAAGAGGTCGCCCAACGCATCTCCGGCTTCCTCCAAATGGAGCGCCCCGAAGGCATTTTGGAAAAGATCAAACTGCTGCCGCGCTTGGCCGAATTAGGCGCGATCTTCCCGAAGACCGTCTCATCTGGCCCGTGTAAAGAAGTCATTCAGCGGGAGGATTTTTCGCTGGACGAATTTCCCATTCTCCACTGCTGGCCTGGCGATGCCGGCCGCTTCATCACGCTGCCCATGGTTTTTTCCCAAGATCCGGAAACCGGTAAGCGCAACTGCGGCACCTATCGTATGCAAGTCTTCGACGCGCGCACAACCGGCATGCATTGGCAGAAACATAAGCATGGCGCCGAGCATTACCGGCGGGCCGTGGCCGCGGGCGGCGAGAAACGCATGCCGGTCGCGGTTGCCATCGGCTCGGATCCGGTGACCATGTATTCGGCGATCCTGCCGCTGCCGCCGGGCGTCGATGAAATGATGTTTGCCGGATTTTTGCGCGGCAAAGCGGTCGAAATGGTGAAATGCGAAACCTCCGATCTCGAAGTACCGTCGAATGCCGAAATCGTGCTTGAAGGCCATGTCGTGACCGGTGAAATGCGCCGCGAAGGTCCGTTCGGCGATCACACCGGCTTCTACTCGCTCGACGACGAATATCCGGTGTTTCACATCAACTGCATCACGCGGCGCAAGCATCCGATCTACGCGGCAACCATCGTCGGCCCGCCGCCCATGGAAGATTTCTACATGGGCAAGGCGGTGGAGCGTATTTTTCTGCCGCTCATGCGCATGCAA
>JBOGMI010000841.1:0-9267 GCA_050746645.1 Bryobacteraceae bacterium
GATCGGCAACATGGAAGACATCACAGGAGCCGCCTTGAGGCATCCGGATTTACTCCGCTCTCAGAGCACCCCATGGCCGTCCTCACCAGGGAAGCCAGCTTGCAGATTTTCGTGTGGGAAATAGTGCGCTGTCCAGGCTGTGGTTCGCGCAAGTTAGCACGGAGCACAACTGCAATATTGTCTGCCTGAGCCGCGCAATCCATACGCAAGCCGGTTTCTCCCGCGGCCAAGAGCATATGAGCGGGTCCCAGCTTATGGATCGATGTCGAGAGCGGAACCACCAGGACCGCTGTCGCCCGCTCATGCCAGTTCCGCGCGTCTGGCGAGACGACAATCACTGGTCGCCGACCCTTCTCTGGCGGATCGGTATGGAAGTTCGTCCACCAAATTTCGCCCCGCCGCGGAAACCTCTTTGCCGCAGCCACGATCAGCGGACTTCCTCTGCCAATTGCGATTCGACAAATACTGCCCAGGCACTTTGTTCCGTTTGTTCAGCCTCGCTCAGGCAGTCGTAGTAGGCCGTATAGGCCGCTTCGATCGCCCTTTGCCGATGCATCGCGATCAGTTCTCGGAGCAGCATATCTAAAGTCTCCGATTCCGAAGCGGATTTGTGCTCTTTGCACGTCCTGCGGATGAAAGACTCGGATTCCGGGGAGATGCTAAAGCTTTTCTTTATCTTGCGGCGGTCCTTAATCGAACTGCTATTCATTTCATACCAATAGTAGCAGAAATAGTAGGACAATTATAGTACTAGAGATTGGTTTGCGTTGCTACACTGCTTATTGTTTTGGCCGCTCTTTATCTCATTGCCACGCCCATCGGCAACATGGAAGACATCACGCTGCGCGCGCTGCGCATTCTGCGTGACGAAGTCTCAGTAATCGCATGCGAAGATACCCGGCACACAAAAAAACTCCTCGACCATTACTCCATCGGCAAGCCTCTCATCAGCTATCACGAGCACAACGAGCAGGCGCGCGTGCGCGCGCTGCTTGAAATGCTCGAGCGCGGCGAATCGGTGGCGCTGGTCAGCGATGCCGGAACGCCGCTGGTCTCCGATCCCGGTTATCGCATCGCGGCCGCGGCGATCCAAAAAGGTATCGCGGTTGTTTCAATCCCCGGCGCTTCGGCGGTCTTAGCCGCGCTCGCCGCCTCGGGTTTGCCCACGGACCGATTCCGCTTCATCGGATTTCTTCCCGCCAAAGCCGGCGCGCGGCGCAAAGCGATCGAAGAGATCGCATCCGAGCGGGCCACGGTCGTCGCTTACGAAGCGCCACATCGCGTGCTGGCCACTCTTGCCGATATGGCCGAAATTCTCGGCGAACGTCCGATGGTGCTGGCGCGCGAGATGACCAAAGTGCACGAAGAGTTTCTGCGCGGCCCGGCGGCGGAGATCCGTCAAACGCTGGAGGCACGAGGTTCTGTTAAAGGCGAAATCACGCTCGTCATCGGCCTCGGCGAAGAGACTGTTGCGCTCGAAAATCCGCTCGCCGAAGTAGAGCGGCTCGAAAGCGAGGGCCTCGACCGCATGTCGGCGGTTAAAGCCGTTGCAAAGCGCCTGGGGCTGCCCAAGCGTGAGGTGTACAAGCTGGCCGCCGGCGAGGGCAGCAATCGGCAGCGCAAACATCCGGGCTGATTCCGAGACTCCCGGCCGCTCGGCGAGGCGCTTCGGCAATGCGCTCCTCGATCAGCTCGCCAATCATGTGGATAAACTCCGGATGCGTGCCCACCGTCTGCGCCCGGACCAGTTTCATTCCGAGATTTGCCGCCTGTTCGGCCGCTTGGATGTCGAGATCGTACAGCACCTCGAGATGATCGGAAATAAAACCGAGCGGCGCCAGCAGAACGTTCGACACTCCGCGTGCGTGCAGCGTTCTTAAATGCTCCAAAATGTCCGGGCCGAGCCAGGGCTGTGAATGCGGGCCGCTGCGGCTTTGAAAGGCCAGATCCCATTCGGCGAAACCAGCCGATGCGGCCACCAGCCGCGTGGTCTCGCGCAACTGCATTTCGTAATCGCTGATTTCGGCCATGGACAAGGGAATGCTGTGCGCGGTGGCGACCAACGGGACTCCTTTGCGCTGCTCCAGAGAAAATGCGCCGAGCGCCTCGCGCACACGTTCCGCCGCGGCCTCTATGAATCGGGGATGATTGTAAAACAACCGCAGCTTATCGATAGCCGGCGCGCCTTCCACTTCCCTCCGCGCGGCTTCGAGATTTTCGCGATATTGGCGGCAGCCGGAATACGAGCTATACGCGGAAGTCACAAAGGCCAGCGCACGCTTTACGCCGTCGTCGCGCATCCGGCGCAAGGTGTCCGCCAGCAGCGGATGCCAATTGCGATTACCCCAATACACCGGAAGCTTATGACCGCGAAGCGCCACTTCGGTTTCGAGCGCCGCGACTAACCTCCGGCATTGCTCGTTAATCGGGCTTTTGCCGCCGAAATGGTTGTAGTGCCGGGCGACTTCGAGCAGCCGCTCGCGCGGAACATTGCGCCCGCGCGTGACGTTTTCGAGAAACGGCAAAACTTCTTCGCGCCGCTCCGGCCCGCCAAAGGAGACGATGAGAATGGCGTCGTACATCACGCAGGCAATCCCGAAACGCGATGGAGCTTCAGCATATTGGTCGTGCCGCGCTGATTCACCGGCTGGCCGGCGACGAACACGATCTTCTCGCCGGGCCGGACACGCCGCGTGGAGATCAGGATGCGCTCCATCTGCTGCAGCATCTCGTCTGTGGAATGAATGGCGGGCGAGACGATGGCATCGACGCCGTACATGACGGAAAGCTGCCGCGCCACCACTTCGCTGGACGTGAAGGCATAGATCGGCACCGGCGGCCGGTAGCGCGCAAGCTGGCGCGCCGAACTGCCGCTGGTTGTGCCCACGGCGAGCGCCACCACGCCGGCCGATCTCGCCGAATGATACGCGGCATCCGCAATGATTTCCGGAATCGTCATTTCGCTGTCGAGCCACACGTCGGGAAATCCGTGGGTGCGTAGAGCGTCTTCGGTCTCCTCGGCGATGCGCGCCATCACGGCTACCGACTCGACCGGGTGCTTGCCGGTGGAGGTCTCGGCGGAAAGCATGACGGCGCTGGTGCCGTCGTAAATCGCGTTGGCGACGTCGCTGACTTCGGCGCGCGTGGGCATGGCGTTTTCGATCATCGATTCCAGCATCTGGGTCGCGGTGATGACGTATTTGCCCTTGGCTCGCGCGCGTTCGATGATGCCCTTCTGAATCGCCGGGACCTTTTCGATCGCCATCTCCACGCCCAGATCGCCGCGCGCCACCATCGCGCCTTCGCATTCTTCCAGAATCGAATCGAAATTCTGCCAACCCTCGGGTTTTTCGATTTTGGCGATGATCGGCTGCCGCGCGTCCACTTCTTCGAGCAGATGCCGTAACCGCAACACGTCTCGCGCCTGCCGCACGAAGGAAAGGGCGAAAAAATCCACCTGCTGCTCCACGCCGAAATGCGCGTCCGCGATATCTTTCTTCGACAGCGACGGCGCGCTCACGCACACGCCGGGAAGGTTGATGCCCTTGCGGTCGGCGATCATCCCGCCGGTCACCACCACGCAGCGGGCGGCGATTCCGTCGGTTTCGCCGACCCGAAGCACCACCGTCCCGTCGGCGAGCAGCACCGGATCGCCCGGCCTTACATCGCGGGCGAATTCGGAGTAGTTGGTGGAACAGAGATGTTCTTCGCCTTCTACCTGCTCGGTCGTAATCGTGAATTCGGCGCCTTCGCGCAACAGATGCGGGCCGTTCTTAAAACAGCCCAGCCGGATCTTCGGGCCTTGCAGATCGAGCAAAATGCCCGCGTAGGATTTGAATTCGGCCGACAGCGCGCGTACCGCCTGAATGCGGCGGGCGTGGTCCTGCTGGGTTCCGTGGGAGGCGTTGAGGCGAAAAACATCCACTCCCGCTTCGAACAAATGGCGTAACACGTGGTCCGAATCGGTCGCCGGGCCTAAGGTAGCTACTATTTTTGTGGCTCGCATGAAATAAAGGGCGCCGATGTCGCTGCGCGCTCGGCGGCTCTTAGCTTGGAGGAAGCTTTACTCTCATCATTATGCCGCTTCGCCAAACAGAACACCGAGCGTGAGCGAGGGATTCGGCCGCCCCCTCCCTAACGGTCGGGGTTCTGTTGCGCTGCGTAAGCGTCCGCTGTCGATGTCGCGCACCCGTATCGTTTTTTGGCATAATAGTGGTCGCTCTGGCGTTTTTCTTCTTAATCGGCGGATGAACTTCCTCTCGCCGTCACGACATTCGCGGCTGAACGAAGCCGTGGGCATTTTGTTGCTGCTGCTCGGCCTCGCCGTTGCGCTGAGTCTGCTTTCGTATTCGCCGGCGGATCCCTCCTGGGATACTGCGAGCGGCGTACCGCGCGCGCACAACCTGCTTGGCCTTTTCGGGGCGAGATGGGCGGATCTGCTGCTGCAGGTCTTCGGCGTCGCGGTATTTCTGCTGCCGGTTCACCTTTTCGCGCTGGGGTGGAAATGGGTGCGTTCGTCACCGATCGAAAGCCCGTGGTTTCGCGTCATCGGCGCTTGCGCACTCTGGTTTTGTGTTTCGGCGGCGTGCGGGCTGCTGCCGCATTCGCTGCTGATTGCCGGCGCGGTTCGTCCCAGCGGCTTGATCGGCATGGTCATCGCCGACTGGCTGCGCAGCCACTTCAACCTCACCGGCGCGGCGCTGATCACCGCCGCCGCGGGCGTCATTGCCGTCTATTTTGCGACGACCTTCGAAGTCTCCACGCTGATGCGCTGGCTGGGCCGTCCGCTGGCAAAATGCAATGCACTTCGCGCGCGCTGGCGCGCCTCGCGCGAAGCCAGCCGCAACCGCGCCATCGAGCGAGCCAAGGAAAGAGCAGCGCAGCGGAGAACGCTTCCGCCCGACGCGAATGCCGTCAAGCCGCGCCGCAGCAGGCAAACCCCTGAGTCGGCGCAGCCGGCCTCCGAAGAGCCGCCTTTCGATGCCGCGCCCGAAGCCCCCGAGCGCGAAGAAGACATTCCTATCCGCACCCTGGCTTACCAGCCGGTCATCCGCAAAGAACCGGAACCCGAACCCGATCCGGGACCCGAGTTTGAGGAACACATCTCGCCGGAAAGCGTGGCGCCGAAACGCAAGAAGATGTACAAGCTGCCCGCGACGGAACTGCTGCACGAAGTGCCGAGCGGCTCTGCCTACGACGGCCAGGAATTGAAAGAAATCGCGAGCCGCATCAAATCCAAACTCGAAGAATTCAATGTGCGCGGCTCGGTCACACAGATCAACCCGGGTCCGGTGGTCACCACGTTCGAATACAAACCGGAAGCGGGCATCAAGTACAGCCGGATCACCACGCTTACCGAAGACCTTTGCCTCGGCCTGCAGGCGGAATCGATTCTGATCGAGCGCCTGCCCGGAAAACCCACCGTGGGCATCGAAGTACCCAACACGCGGCGCGAGCTGATTAGCCTGCGCGAAATTCTGGAATCGGACGAATTTCGCGATTCGCCTTCGCGGCTGACGCTCGCTCTCGGAAAAGACATCAACGGCCGCATTAAGGTCGCCGCGCTCGAGTCCATGCCGCATCTGCTGATTGCGGGTTCGACCGGCTCGGGCAAAAGCGTGATGCTGAATGCCATGATCATGTCCTTCCTTTATAAGGCGACGCCCGATGAGGTGCGCATGATCATGATCGATCCCAAGCGCGTGGAACTGGGGATTTACGAGGGCATTCCGCATCTGCTCACGCCCGTTATCACCGAGCCGAAAAAAGCCACCAACGCGCTGCGCAACGCGGTGCTCGAAATGGAGCGGCGGCTAAAACTGCTGGCGGCGCAAGGGGTGCGCAACATCGATCAGTACAACCGCAAGATGGCGCAGGTGCGTGCCGAACCGCGCGGCTTGTTCGACGATCCCGAGCAGGACGAAGCGCTCCGGCCGCTACCCTACGTGCTGATTCTGATCGACGAACTGGCCGATCTCATGATGCTCGAACGGGCCAACGTGGAAGAATGCATCACGCGCCTGGCGCAGATGGCGCGCGCCGTCGGCATGCACCTGATTCTGGCGACGCAGCGGCCGAGCGTGGACGTCATCACCGGTCTTATCAAGGCGAACTTTCCTTCGCGCATCAGCTTTCGTGTCGCGACGCGCGTGGATTCGCGAACCGTTCTCGACAGCATGGGCGCCGAACATTTACTAGGCAAAGGCGACATGCTGTTTCTTCCGCCCGGATCATCGCGCCTCACGCGCGTGCACGGCGCGTTCTGCAGCGAGGCGGAAGCCAATCGTCTGGTCGAGTTTTGGAAAGAGCAGGCGCGTCCGGATTACGATCAAAGCTTTCTACTCACTCCGCCCTCGGAAGAAGATGGGGATGAAGGCGCCGAGGCACTCGATGGGGAGCAAGATGCTTTGTACGAGGAAGCAGTGCGCGTAGTGCTGGAGATGGGCAAGGCATCCACATCTACCTTGCAGCGTCGTTTGCGGCTCGGTTACGGACGCGCGGCTCGTATTCTCGATATGATGCAGCGCGAAGGGATTATCGGACCGCCGGATGGCAGCAAGCCGCGCGATGTGCTCAAGCGGCCCGACTGGCTGCGCGAGATCGAAGATCAACTGCGATGATTACCAGCCGCCGAATCTTGCTACGAGACAAATCCCCACGCCGGCAGTCTACTCTAGGTGGAGACGAGTCCCATTCGAAACGTGCTGGCCAACAGGCACTGCCCGAAATGCCAGTCGAAAGAGATTATGCGCTCCCATCGCAAGAACCCGCTGGAGTGGGCGCTCAGCCCGATCGTTCTGCCCTGGCGATGCGGTTGCTGTTATGCGCGCTTTTATCGTCCGCGCTGGATGAAAGCGCCGTGCGCCGCTCCCGTACACCGGTTCCACGGCAGCGCGAGCGGATTCTTTTAAATTAATACTGGCCCACGGCTTTGCCGTCGGAAATGCGCGCGCGCACAATGCGCAGCACGATCTCTTCGGCCTGCTCGGGTGAAAGCCGGGTCGTATCCACTAGCTCGGCATCGGGAGCCTGCAACAGCGGCGAATCGGTGCGCATACGATCGCGCCGGTCTCGCACATTGATTTCGCCCGCGGCGGCGCGCGCATCAGCCACATGGCCTTCTTGTTCCCATTCGCAAGCCCGCCGGCGCGCCCGCTCTTTGGGATCGGCATCCAGAAAAATCTTCACCTGCGCCTCCGGAAACACCACCGAGCCAATATCGCGGCCCTCCATCACGATGCTGCGATCGGGCGCGATGGCGCGCTGCGCGGCCACCAGCGCCCGCCTCACGCCCTGAACCACGGAAACTCTGGAAGCCGCTTCGGAAATGCCGGGCTCGCGGATGGCTTCGGTGATGTCGTCGCCATTGAGCAGCACGCGGCCGCCCTCGGCGGTCCACTCGATCTGGGCCGCCTTCGCAAGCTGCTCCAGACGGTACATGTCGGTCAAACTCACGCCCAGCCGCAGCGCCCACAGCGCCACCGCGCGATACATAGCGCCGCTGTTCACGTAAACATAGCCCAATTTTTCAGCGACGCGCCGCGCCAGCGTGCTTTTGCCCGCGCCGGCGGGTCCGTCGATCGCGATCACGATTCGCTTTTCAGCCATTTTTCGATCGGTCAATTCAAGAGTATGGCATGGCGAAAGTTTGTTGGCTATGGCCTCATCGTGTTGGGGAACACAAAGTAATAAAGCAAGCCGATGCCGATCAGACAAGCCACCAAAACTAAAGTCCATCCCATGTTGTGCCGGATGACTTCGCCTTCGTTGCGCACATATCCGGTGGTCGCGACTCCGACGCTGGCCGTTTGCGGAGCGATCGGCTTGCCCACTTCCGCGCCCACTGAATTCAGCGAAGGAGCCAGCAGCGCCGGGAATCCAAGCAGGTTTCCCACCATCGCCTGAAAAGCTCCGAACATCGCGTTGGTCGAAGTATTGCTTCCCGAAAGCGCCACGCCGATCCATCCCAAAATGGGCGCCACCAGGATAAACCAGACGCCCAGCTTGGAAAACGTATACGCGAGCGAAGCCGCCATTCCGGAGTAATTAAAGACATAGGCGAGCGCAAAGATGAAAATCCCAACCAGGAACGCTCCCCACATTTGCGCAAGCGTCTTGCGAAAAACCGTGCCCAGTGTCGACTTGCCGGGGCGCAGCATCGAAGCGATAGCGATCCAGGAGACCATGATCGACGTGCCGCCGATGAACGGCTTGAAAGCGAATGACGCGCTCATCAGTTTGTGGTTCAGCGAAGAGATGGCCGGGACATGAAAGCTCTTCCAGGCGATGCCGGGAAGCGATGACCAGGGGCCGGTCCACATGACCACAACGATCACCAGCACAAAGAACGGCGCCCAGGCGGCCAGCACGCGGCTCCGGCTCAGCCCATGTCCCTGCGTTCGGTCTGACGCAACCGGAACCCCGCCGTAGCCCAGCGTTTCGGCGGGTCTCCAGAATCGCAGCAACACCAGCAGGGCAACGAAGCAAACGATTGCGCCGCTGATGTCCGGCAGGTACGGACCGAGATATTGCGAAACCGGGAACTGCCCGGCGATGTAAGCGAACGAGCCTACGAGCGCCAGCGGCCAGGCCCCGCGCAATCCGCGCTTTCCAGTGACCAGGTAGATCAACACCCATGGCGGAACTAGCGCGAGCACCGCAACGATCTTTCCGATGGATGCCGACAAGGCCATCAAAGGCAGGCCGGTTACCGCGGCCAAGGCGATGATGGGAACGCCCAGTCCGCCGAAGGAGACCGGAGCATTATTGGCGATCGCCGCCACTCGAATCGCATCCAGATCGCGGATTCCCAGGGCGATCAGCATGGGCGCCACCATTGCCCAGGGATAACCAAAGCCAACCAAGCCTTCGAGTAATGCGCCAAAAGCCCAGGCCAGCAGAATTGTCTGCACGCGCACGTCCGCGGTAGCTTTTGCGGTGAGCCACTTCTGAAAGTCGGCGAAGGCGCCGGTAACGGTCAGCGTATTAAAGATGATCACGCCCCAGAAGGTGATCCAATCCACCGACCAGACTCCCGTCGCGCTGCCAAGCAAACCGGCTTTGAAAGCATTGGCGACAGGCACGTGCCAGACCAGTATCGCGAGCCCCAAGGTCACGAGCGCTCCGATCAGCGTGGCCAGCCACGCGGTCACGCGTAAGATCGCCAGCAACACCAAAAGCAGAATGACGGGAACCAGAGCGACCAGCGCGGTCAACGCCACGCTGTGCAACGGGTCGAGGACTTGTTCAAACAATGCGATCCTGCAC
>JBOGMI010000842.1:0-2582 GCA_050746645.1 Bryobacteraceae bacterium
GCCTCGCCTGTGGCGATGCGGCCGGCGTCGATATCGATCAGGTCGTGCCATTTTTCGGCCAGCGCGGTTCGCGACGACACTTTCACGACCGGCACCAGCGAGAGGCCGTAGGGCGAGCCTTCCCCAGTGGTAAAGATGTGCAGGTTCATGGAGGCAAGCTGCTGGGTGCCGCAGATGAAATCGCTCGCGGGCGTGGCGGCAAAGACCAAGCCTTTGCTCGCGATCTTTTCGCCGTGTCCGGCAACCGCCGTAATCGCGGTGCTGCCCGCTTTCGCGATGGAGCCGAGACATTTTTCGACGATGTTCGCGAGGCCGCCGCGCTTATTACCGGGCGTCGTGTTTGCGCTGCGATCCGCGCCGCCTCGCGCCAGATACTCGTCGTACCAGCGCATCTCCGCGATCAAGCGCCGCGCCACGTCTTCGGTGGCCGCGCGCGGAGTGAGTAGATGAATGGCATCGCGGACTTCCGTTACTTCGGAGAAGAAAACAGTCGCTCCGGCGCGCACCAACAAATCGGCGGCATATCCAACGGCGGGATTGCACGTGACGCCGGAAAAGGCATCGCTGCCGCCGCATTGCAAACCGACGCAAAGCTCGGATGCCGGACAGGTTTGCCGTTCGCGCCGGTTCAACTCCGCAAGCTTTTTCTCCGCCGCACGCAGGATGGTAGCCACGCTCTCGGCAAAACCGTGCTCATCCTGTAAGCGGATAACATTCAATTCTTGCAAGATGGGAAGCTCGGAACGAAATAACCGATCCGGCTGCAATTTCTCGCAGCCGAGACTGACAACCAGGGGCTGCCCTGCGAGATTCGCATGCAGGCTGATGTGTTTCAGCGTGCGGATGGGAATCGCCGCGCCCGGCGCATCGATGGCGACACCGCAGCCGTAGTTGTGCGTGACCGAGATGACGTCGTCGACATTCGGAAAGCGCGGCAGAATTTCAGCCTTGATGCGCCGCACGGCATAATCGACCGTTGGCGCGACACACTGCACGGTGGTCGCGATGCCCAGGATGTTTTTCGTCCCCACGCTTCCGTCGGCGTTGCGAAAGCCTTCGAAAGCGTAGCCGGTGAGCGGCGGCAGCGGTGCCGGCACCGCAGTGGCCAGCGGCAGTTCGTCCAGAGGCGGCGGCACGGGCATGTCCAGAAACTCTTGCCGCACCCATGCGCCCGCCTCGATCGTCCGGTTCGCATAGCCGATCGCGTGTCCGTAGCGCAGGACCGGCGCGCCACTTGCGATTTCGCAAAGCGCGAGTTTGTGACCCTGCGGAATCCGCTCGCGCACAGGCGCAGCTCCTTCCGGATGCACAATGATGCCGACGTTATCGGAAGCATGAATGCGAATGTAGAGCGGTGCCAAGCAGTGTCCCACAAAAAGCGTACCAGCAGCGATATGATTGAAGGCCAAAAAGCTCGGCAGGATCCACGATTTGCGCTATGCGGCGCGAATGCTGTTACGGTCAAGAGGTTTCGCAGACATCGGATGTGGTTTGGCCGCTCATGACCGAAATTGCGCTCATGGTCGCCCTCGGAGCCACGGCAAGAGTGCTCTGCGCGGTGGCGCTGGGGAGATTTATCGGCTCCATGCTATTTGAGCTCAAACCGGCGGACCCCGTTCGCGTTGTCCTCAGCCTGCCTGTTCCTTGTGATCAGCCGGATATCTTCCGGCACGCCGAGCCGCTCGCATCGACCCGATGGTTGCACTACGGTATGAGTAGCTGCTTTGGCTATGCTGTTTCTATGCCGGAGCCAAATGCCGAACCCGTTGAGCCCGCCCCCGAGCCGGAGTACAGCGAAGACGGTGTGGACCTGAGTTTGATTCGCTGGACGCTCTCACTCACTCCGGCGGAGCGCCTTGAGTTCTTGGACGAACGCATTCGCGACATTCTGACGATTCGTGCTCTGAATGCCAGAGAGTAAACTGCTTGCCTTGCTGCAAAGGCTCGAAGAAAGCAAAGCGCAATTCATCGTGGTCGGCGGGCTTGCTGCGGTCCTGAATGGCGCTCCGGTTCAAACCTACGACGTAGACATCGTTTACTCTCGGAGTCCCGAAAACATCCGATATTTACTTGAGGCATTGGAGTCCCTCGACGCGGTATTCCGAATCCAGCCGGAGCGGCGCCTCAGACCCAACGCGAGCCATCTATCCGGCAGCGGCCATCTCAATCTGGTCACTTGCAACGGCCCGTTGGATCTTCTGGCCACTGTCGGCCGGAGTCTCACTTACGAGGACCTGCTTGCACACTGCTCAAAAATGGACATCGGCGGCGGAATTCAGATAAATGTCCTCAACCTCGAAACACTGATCGAAATGAAAGAGCAATTGGCCGGAGATAAGGATCTTGCCGTGCTGCCGATTCTCCGCCAAACGCTTAAGGAAGCGAAAAAGAAGGGCTGACCTTCCTCAACTGGAAGTCACGCCCAAACGATGCGGCTGCAAACCGGAAGACGAGGCGGCTATTTGAATCTGGCCTGCATGAGCGGTCGATTGCACGATGGCCAGGCATAAGCCATTGAAGGTTTTTCGGCGGCTCGCTTTGAAATCTTCATGGCTCAGCGGATTGCCATTATCCACACCGAT
>JBOGMI010000843.1:0-1228 GCA_050746645.1 Bryobacteraceae bacterium
GCCGCGCGACATAGCTTTCCTCGCCGTGCTCACCTGGAAAACTGCCGTGCAGCTCCAGCCGGCATGCCAGCGGATCGGGCGCCGCATTGATACGCGATTTCTTCTTCTTCAGTGCGGCATATGCCGAATAGAAAAGAACCACCCCAAAAATAAGCCCGATGGTTGGCGTCGACACTTTGGCCGTGAGCCATGCGCCTACGACTGCGCCCACTGTGGTAGCCACTTCAAGGAACATCCCGATACGCACGTTCGAGAATCCTTCGCGCACATAGGCGGCCGCAGCCCCGGACGAAGTAGCGATGACCGAGATCAGCGAAGCCCCGATGGCATAGCGAATGTCCACATGGAAAAACATCGTGAGCACCGGCACGATGACCACTCCGCCGCCCAGCCCGCTGAGCGCTCCCAACAGGCCCGCGAGCAGCGAGCTCAGGAATACCAGTCCGGAAAAGTCGATCGGGGTCATCGAAAGCACCTGCGGTTCGGAAGCCGTCTGCCTCGGAAATCCGCTTTAATCGATTATAATCGGTTGCCGTAAGGGTCTGCGAGCCCCCGCCTGAAGACCACACTGTTCACCTGGGATCTGCGGCAGCGCTCTCATAGATTCACAAAAGTTGAAAAAAGATTTTCTTCCGCTAAATCATCTATTTACGCGGCTTTTCCATAAGGCATGGTTCGTTTTCGCCCTTTCGCATGCTACGTTCAGCCAGCCCTATGAGCACCGCAACCTCTCAAGCACAAATCGATGCCAATCGACAGAACTCCCAGCTCTCCACCGGACCGTCCACTCCGGAAGGGAAGGTCAAATCCGCTCTCAATGCCGTCAAAACCGGACTCACCGGCCGCACCGTGCTGCTTCCCACCGAAGATGCCGCCGCTTACGAACAGCATGTCGAACGCTTCCTGAAAGACCTCGAGCCCGTCGGCCCCCGCGAACACGATCTCGCCCAGTCTCTTGCCGACAACGCCTGGCGCTGTGAGCGCATCTTTGCTCTCGAAATGGCCATCTTCGCCCGGGGCCGCATCCAATTCGCCGCCCAATTCGATCGCGAAGACCCCGCCGTCCGCCCCGGCCTCATCGAACTCGAAACCTTCCTCGCCTACGAGAAGCAGATCCGCAATCTGCATATCCAGGAAGGCCGCCTGCGCCGCCAGCGCGAAAAAGACACCGCCGAATTGCACGAACTCCAGAAAGAACGCATCCAAAAGGAAAAGCGCGACTTGGAAA
>JBOGMI010000844.1:0-3496 GCA_050746645.1 Bryobacteraceae bacterium
GAGCATTATGCCGATTTGCGCGAGCCGCTTTTATTCTGGCTGATCAAACGGGTCGAGCAAGTCGTGCGGGATCCGAAGCATCTCGGGTTTCCCAAGCATTTGCTGTTCGACGAGTGCTGGAAGCAACTGAAAGACCCGTATCTGGTGAACTTCATCGTCGATACGCTCAAAACCGGCGGGAAACACCTCGGCGGCATCACGCTGCTCACGCACACGGCGGACGATCTCGCCGAGCATGCGGGCCTTATTGCGAATGCCTGCCCGACCGTGCTGTTTCTGCGCGACACCACCTTCGACCGCGCACGCTACCGCGAGCTGTTTCAACTCAACGAGCGGGAAATCGAGCTGCTCGGCTCGCTCGAAGGCAAAGGCGAAGGCCTGCTCAAACGGCGGACCTGGTCCAAGGTGGTGCGCCTGCATTTGGACCGGCAAGCGCTTTGGCGGTACACAACGAAACCCAGCGATCGGCGCAAGCGCGACGCTCTTGTCGAAGAACACGGATTCGAAAAAGCATTCGAGCTGCTCGCGGCGAAGTGAGGGAAGGGAAGAGATGACAAAGCTGTTTTGGATTGCCGGATGCCTTGTATGGGCCGCGATTGCCGCCAGCGGCGAAGACCTCCCACGCGCGGCAGAGCACAGCAGAACGGTGGTGGTCACCGAGAAGAGCGTGGTGCCCGTAGCTGTGGCCCTGAACCAAACCACCTTGATCGTGCTGCCCAAAAAAGAAAAAGTCATGACGACGTTCGGGTTGAACAGCGAGGATTGGGAAGTCCAGTCCGCCAGCGTGCC
This sequence comes from Bryobacteraceae bacterium, assembly GCA_050746645.1. Taxonomy (GTDB): domain Bacteria; phylum Acidobacteriota; class Terriglobia; order Bryobacterales; family Bryobacteraceae; genus Bog-105. Next base: position 790 of record JBOGMI010000844.1, read on the forward strand.
CACCCGCTATGTGGCGGTGAAGCCGAAAGAAAAACGGGAGCAGGGGACGCTCAGTATCGTCACCGACCACGGCTCGAATTACTCGTTTCTGTTCACGGAGGTTTCGGGCACGAGCAAGCCCTACGACGTGAAAATCTTCGTCGCTCCCGATAGTCAGTTGCAGCAGAAAATCGACCAGCCGCCGAAGTTTGTGCCGGCCGCGGAAGTCGCCAAGTACAAGCAGGAAACGGCTCAAGCGCAGAAGGAGGAAAGAGCGGAAAAGCTCGCCAGCGCGGCGGCCATCCAGAGCGGCATCGATAATTTTCGGGCGAAATATCCGGGGCAGCTTCGTTTCGATTACACCTGGTCGCGCAAAAAGAGCGAGCGCTTTGGCGTCAAGGAAATCTTCCACGACCGCCGGTTCACCTACATCCGGGCCAATCCGAACGAGACGCCCAGTCTCTACGAGTGGAAAGACAACAAACCGAGCCTGATCAATTTCCAATACGCCAACGGTTTGTATGTCGTGCCCAAGATCCTGGATGCGGGATATCTCGCCCTTGGGAAACGGCATTTGGAGTTCCGGCGCGCAGACGGAGGAAGGTAGGCCATGGCGGAAGAAACTCCCCAGCCTTCGAGTTCTCCCGAAGAACCCCGCACGAGCGAGTCGCCCAAGCCGCACAAGCCGGTGCGCACGATCCAGTGGGGCCTGTGGGGACTGGTCGCTTTCATCGCTATTGTCAGCGTGACCCAGTACGCGCGCGGCGGCGCGGAAAGCGCTCCCGCTAAACGCCAAGAAACAGCCGCAGCGCCCACGACCGCGAACGAACAACAAATCACGGAATTCCAGAAGCAGCAGCAGGCCGAGGCCGAGCGGCTGAAGCGGGAGCAGCAGCAGGCGCAAGCAGCGCTCGAGAACGCCAAAAAGTCCTACCAGACGCTTCAGAATCGGAAGAAGAATTCAGATCCGCCGCCGGTTGCTGCGAATGGCGCAGGCATGCACGCGCAGGCCCAAAGCCAGGTGCGCGAGCGGAGGCAGAAGGCGCTCGATGCTTCGATGGTCGCCATCGATTTCAGCGGCAGGCGCGAGCCGAAGGCGCAAAGCGCCGATCCGCCCTCGGCTGGTAGCGGAGCAGCAGCCGCTACGAGCCAAGCGTTCGATCCGGCAAATCGGGGAAGCGAAAAAGAGGCCGCCGATCCCGCCGTTGCCTCGGCCGCGAACGACGCGATAGCGGGTCGAGCAGGTCAAAGCGGTGCTCTACTCGAATCTGCTGCGGGCGCGCGCCGCGCGGCCACAGCCACCCGCCAGGAGTCCGATCCGCCAAATCGAGAAACGGCGCGAAAGGCGAATTACGACCCGGACAGCGCGACGGGGCCGCTTTACCTGGTGCTGGAGGGAACGGTTCTTGAGTGCGTGCTCACGAATCGCCTCGATGGGGAGTACCCCGGGCCGGTCAATGTCATGCTCACCACCGGTATCTGGAATCACGACCGCAGCCAAATGCTTATTCCGCAAGGAACCCGGCTGCTTGGCCAGGCGCGCCGGGTATCCTCCCAAAACCAGCGGCGGCTGGCGGTTGCCTTCGACCGCATGATCATGCCCGACGGATTTTCCTACAACCTCGACCAGTTCATCGGACTGAACCAGCAAGGTGCGACCGGCCTCAGCGACAAAGTGAACCATCACTATTTGCGGATGTTCGGAGCGGCGGTTGCGGTGGGCGGCATCGGAGGGCTGGCCCAAATCGGCGGCGGGTACGGCGGATTCGGCTACGATCCGGGCACCGCGGTCCGCTCGGGCATCGGCCAGGAAATGGGGCAGGAATCGATGCAGATTTTAGACCGCTTCCTGAACGTTCTGCCCACCATTACGATCCGCGAAGGCACGCGCGTGCGCGTATGGCTGACGCAAGATATCGCCTTGCCGGCCTACGCAAGTCACACCATGAGCCCGGCGCTGGAGGCCACCGCGAAAGCGGCGCATCCGCAGGAAAAGCCGCCGCGAGCGAGCAATTGAGACAGGGGGACTCTATGAGACTTCGATGGCATCGGCAATATATCGCGCCTCTGGTTCTAATCGGCATCGGGCTGTGCCTGAGCAGCCCTGCCAAAGCGGTCTTTGGCATCGGCGACATCGTGTATTGGATTCAGCAGATCGCGCTGATGAAGAACCAGTTGACGCAGATGAAACAAACCGTCCAGACGCAGGCCGACGCGCTCAAGCTCTGGCGGAACAACTTCCAGGCGCTCGCCAATAAAAACACCTGGGAGCAGTGGGGCACGGACCTGGGGAATAGCCCAATGAGCAACACCTACGGCGAAACTGCGCCTCTCGCGGCGGCGCTCTCCGGCGGCAATAATGCAGTTCAAGCCTGGCGGACCGCCACGCTCCCGCTGAGCAACGTAAATGCTCTGAGCGGCCAGCATCTCGGGACCAGCGCCCAGCTTGCGGGCCTGGCCAGCGTGGAGGCTGGGGATGCCGCCAGCGCCGATACGATTCAGGCGCTCGCGACGTACCGTCGGCAGGAAACAGAGAATGCCGCCGCCTTCGCTCGATTGCAAAGTGCCGTTTTGAGCAACGATCCGGCGAACAATACCCTGACCGCGCAGCAGAACCTCACGAACGGCGCCCTGCTGCAGCTTATTCAGCGGGAGCAGACCGAGACGGCGGCGACCGCCGCGCTCGCTCAGCAGCAGCTCATTGCGAATACGTACCGGCGCAACGCCC
>JBOGMI010000845.1:0-6078 GCA_050746645.1 Bryobacteraceae bacterium
AACGATGACCTTCAGCAGTTTGCTTTTTCGGCAAGCCACGACCTGCAGGAACCCTTGCGTACTGTCAAGATATACAGCGAGCTTCTGACGAGGCGTTATTCGGGCGCCCTTGAGGCCGATGGCCTGAAATTTCTGGGATACGTGGCCTACGGCGCGACACGCATGGAAATGCTTGTGCGCGATCTGCTGGCCTACACGCGGGTGACGGAATCCGATACCGCCCTCGATATCGCCGATGCAAATGAGGGATTGGAAGCGGCGCTGGCGAACCTTTCCGGTATTATTGCCGAAAGCGGAGCTCACGTCACAGCCGGCCCGCTGCCCTCGCTACCGGTGAGCGTCACGCATTTGCAACAGCTTTTCCAGAACCTGCTTGGAAACGCGATCAAGTACCGTAGCCCGGAGCGGCCGCCCGTCGTACGAATCGAGGCTGAGCGGCAGAATGAATACTGGGTGTTCTCAGTTGCCGATAACGGCATCGGCATCGATCCCGAGTACAAGGAAAACATTTTTGGGCTTTTCAAGCGTCTTCACAAGCGCGATGAATACTCTGGAACCGGCATTGGGCTGGCCATCTGCCGGCGAATCGTGGATCGGTATCATGGCCGGATCTGGGTCGAATCCGAACCCGGACGAGGATCAACCTTCCGCTTTGCGCTCCCCGGCTGAAGAAAAGTCCGCCAGCGTTCAACGTCATCTGCTCATTGTCGAGGATAATTGAATCCGAGGCCGTGAATTTCCCAAAGTGAGTCACGCGCCTCGAACGTAACACTTTGCCTCGCAGGGCGAAACACCGCGCCGCCCCGAAAGGCGACGGCAGCCTGAAAGGCTGACCTCACGGCGGCAGACCACAAAAGACGATGGTCTGCCCCACTGCCTCCAAATCGCCTAATGGTACCGCTTAGTCCTTCCGATACCTAAAGAAGAGACCTTGCTCTCCGGGAGATCCTATGACAGGCGATTTTCGAGCCAGGCGAAGCCTGAGCGCACTTTGGCTAGCTCTTACGCTGGGCCTTCCGATCGCCTTAAGCGCTCAAGCCGTTTCGAACACCGACCTGGGGGATAAAACCCTCGAACAACTGATGAACATCGAGATTACTTCGGTGTCGAGAACGAAACAGAAGCTTTCGCGCACGCCGGCCGCCGTTTACGTGATCACGCAGGAAGATATACAGCGCTCGGGCGCAACCAACATTCCCGATCTGCTGCGCATGGCACCAGGAGTGCAAGTGGCGCAGGTCGATGCCAATCGATGGGCGATCAGCGTGAGGGGGTTCAATGACATCTACTCCAACAAAGTCCTGGTTTTGATCGACGGGCGAACGGTCTATACCCCGGGCTTTTCAGGGGTATTTTGGGACCAAATCGATGTGCCGCTGGATACGATCGACCGCATCGAGGTGGTGCGCGGACCCGGAGGCAGTGTCTGGGGAGCAAACGCGGTAAACGGCGTCATCAACATCATCACCAATCGCGCCCAGGACACACAGGGAGGTAGGGTGGTCGTCGGGGCGGGTTCGGCACAGACCGCGGACGATGAATTCCGCTATGGAGGCAGGGCCGGCCAGCGAGGCTATTACCGCATTTTCGGCCATTACATAAGTTACGGCGACTTACCTACGCCACAAGGCATAAGTGGCGACGATGGCTGGCGGATGGGGCACGAAGGGATGCGGGCCGACTGGAATCTCTCCGGGTCCGATTCGCTCACGCTCGAAGCCGATGTGTTCGAGACCCGGCAGGGCCAGACCCTGCTCGAAGACCGCAGCGGCGCGCTTGCCACCGGAACCGGCGCAGTCGGCGACAGCGGCGGAGATTTTCTCGCCCGCTGGAATCACCACCTCAAGGGCGGATCGGAAACCAAGCTCCAGATCTACGATAATTCCTATTCGCGCACCGATAGCGCTATGCGGGAGACGGAGAATACCGTCGATGTCGATTTTCAACAGCACCTCGGCCTCGAGTCCCGCCAGGATATTGTCTGGGGCGCGGGTTACCGCTCGACTTACAACAGTCTGACCAATTCTTCCGGCATGACGCCCGGAATTGCGAACAACGCGCTGGGATATGCCATTGCCTTCCAGCCGCCTCAGCGGACGTTGAACTTGTTTAGCGCATTCTTTCAAGACGAGATCGCTCTCGCGAAATCCCTCTCGCTCACGCTCGGAGCCAAAGTCGAGCACAACGCGTTCACGGGTTTCGAAGATGAACCGAGTGTCCGGCTCGCCTGGGTGCCGAGCAACTCGCAGACGATCTGGTTCGCAGCCTCGAAGGCGATACGGCAGCCCTCGCGGCTGGATAGCGACCTGCAGGTCAATTTCCAGCCCGCGCCTCTCGGCAACGGATTGGCGCTTACCGAGCAACTGCTCGGCAATCCGATGCTTGAGTCGGAAACCATGAGAGATGTCGAGACCGGGTATCGGCTGGTTCCGAACAACCGCGTGTCCGCGGATCTGACGGCGTTCTACAGCTCATACAAGAACCTGGCAGTCACCGATCTCGGTTCCCCGTTCCTCGATCTCCAGACAGGAAATCCCTTGCTGGTGATCCCTTTCATTTACCGCAACAATGCCGGAGCGCAGGATTATGGCGCGGAGGCCGCTCTCGATTTCGATTTCAGCAAGCGCTGGAAATTGCGCGGAACCTATTCCTGGCTGAAGATGAACGTCCATCCGTACCCGGCGGCGCCGCCGAATCTCGGCAATCTGCCCGCCGGATTTGCCGGTCTTCTTAATAGCATTTTTTCCGGCCCTTCCGCCGCGGTGCTCGCCGAAATCGCGAATTTTAACCCGAGCGCAGCCACCGCCGAAGGCGGGGCGCCTGAAAATCAGGCCGGCCTCCGCTCCTATTTCAATTTGACGCAAAACATCATGTTCGACAATTCCGTGTACTACGTCGGCGGCTTGCGTGGCCGGAATATCCCGGCTTACGTCCGGCTGGACAGCCGTCTGGCCTGGAAGATCAATCGCAAGCTGGAGGCCAGCCTGGTGGGACAGAACCTGCTGAGCCCGCATCACCTGGAATTTGGAAATGTCGATCAGGTGGTCGGAACGCAAGTTCCCAGGGCCATCCTTGGAAGAGTTATATGGTCGTTCTGAGAACACTATGGAGTGCCTATCGGAGCTTAGCGAGACAGCGCCCCGGCAGCCAGCCGGAGAGAGACGCCGCCACCAGGGTCCGCCGCCGGTATTTTCAGCCGCGCTTCTCCTCTGCACCATAGCTTTGACGCCGGTTATGGCTCACGGTCAAGCTGTATCGGAATCCACATTAAAAGCCGCGTTTCTATACAATTTCGCAAAATTCGTCCAGTGGCCGGCCGCCGCATTCCGCAGCCCTTCCGCGCCCCTCCTTTTATGCACCTACCAAAGCAACAAGATCGGGAGTGCGTTGAAAGACATCGTGAAAGAAAAGACGATTCATGGCCGGAGTCTTGCCGTTAAGGAAATCGAAGACATCTCCCAGAGCAAAGGCTGCCAGGTCCTCTTCGTGGGCAGGTCGGCGGGCCAGGATGAGGAATCGATACTTGCCAAGATCCGCCGCCGAAGCATACTCGTCGTCGGAGAAACGCCGGACTTTGCGCGCGAAGGAGGAGCCATCAATTTCGTGATCCGCGACAACCGGTTGCGATTCGTGGTGAATCTAAGCGCTACCGACATGGCTCGATTGAAGCTTAGTTCGAAGTTACTTAGCTTGGCGATTCTCGCCGGCACCTAGTGAGCTGTCTCAATGAAAGCGTTACCGATCTTTCGGTCTTTCGTGGCGCACGCACTCTTGCGTGCCGCGTCGAGACTCGTCTCGACGCCTGCTTGGCACAGTATCGAAATCACTGGGACAGCTCACTAGGATAGCCGGCATGCTTTCGTTTCGAGACTCCTCGATCAAGCGCAAGCTTCAAATCATCACCCTGCTGACCTCGAGTGCGGGGCTGCTGCTCTCCTGCGCCGCATTCTTCGTGAACGATGTTTATGTGCTGCGCCAGCGCCTGACGAACGACCTTTCGATTCTGGCCGATGTCATCGGGTCGAATAGCACGGCCGCTCTTGTGTTCGACGATCCCCAAGCCGCCACCGAGACCTTAAAAGCGCTCCGTGCGCAGCCCCATCTTATCTCCGCGTGTATTTACTCGAAGGATGGCACGCCTTTTGCCGTCTATTCCCGCCGGCCGGGGAAAGCGCTGCATCCGCCGCCGGTGCATTCCGCCGCGATCTCGTTCGGTTTCCGCACCCTGACTCTGTTCCGGCCTATCGTTCTCGACAACCAGATCATTGGAACGCTCTATCTCGAATCCGATGTCGGCGAGCTCTATTCTTTAGCAGGGCGCTACCTGATCATCGGAATCACCATCCTCGGCGGCTCGCTGCTGACCGTTTTCCTGCTGGGCGCGAGGCTGCAAAAAGCCATCTCCGAACCGGTGCTTTCGCTGGCGGCCACCGCCAGGACGGTCTCCGAAAAACGAGATTACTCGGTCCGGGCAAGCAAGAGTAGCCAGGACGAACTCGGGCTGCTCGTGGACAGCTTTAACGGCATGTTGCAGCAGATCGAACAGCGCGACGAAGAGCTGAACCGGCACCGGAATCACTTACAAGAGGAAGTCGGCGCCCGCACCTCCGAATTGGTGGCTCTCAATGCCGAACTGATAGCCGCTAAGGAGCGAGCCGAGCGCGCCAATCATGCCAAAAGCGAATTTCTTGCCAATATGAGCCATGAAATCCGCACTCCGATCAATGGCATTCTCGGAATGACCGAGGTCGCCCTGTCCACCGAACTGGATGCGGAGCAGCAGGAATATCTGGAAATCGTAAAAGTCTCCACCGATTCGCTGCTGACGATCGTAAATGACATCCTCGATTTTTCCAAGATCGAGGCGCGCAAGCTGACGCTCGAGAGCGTGCCGTTCGACTTGCGGCGATTGCTGGAAGACTTGAAGAAGTCCGTCTCGCATCGGATCGCCGAAAAGGGGCTCTCGATTGAGCTTTACCGATCGCCCGATCTGCCGGGCTGGGTAAGAGGAGATTCTGTCCGCTTGCGGCAGGTCCTGCAAAACCTGCTGGAGAATGCCATCAAGTTCACCAGCGCCGGCGCCATCACGCTGTCTTCCGGATTGGAAGAGGCGACCGAGGCCGGCATTTTGCTGCGCTTCTCGATTACAGATACAGGGATCGGCATCCCCCTGGCGAAGCAGGAAAAGATCTTCGAAGCGTTTTCACAAGCAGATACATCGTCGACACGACGGTTTGGCGGAACCGGTTTGGGGCTGACCATCTGCTCTCAGCTTGTCTCGCTGATGCAGGGGCGCATCTGGGTGGATAGCGAACCCGGCAAGGGAAGCACCTTCGCATTCACTGCGCGCTTCCGCCGCAACCGCGATCTACTTACCGGAGTCGGGCACGCCGCGGAGCACGGGCTCGATTCCATCCAGCCGGAAAGCTTCCAGTAAAGCGCCGGCGGCGGGAATGAACAGCGGGGGTTGGGTCGCGCATCCCAGCGACTGGCCAATGCGCTGCGTAAAGGCAGCCAGCAGACGCGCGCTGCGGAATACGCCGCCTACGTAGGAGATCGCCGGGAAGTCGCCCTCTGAAAATAGTTGCACATGTACGCCGCCCGCATAGTGGGCTAGTTCTGTTCCGGCGCGGTTCAGTATTTTGCGTGCGATCCGGTCGCCGGCTTCGGCGGCCCGGTCAACAACAGGCGCAAAAGAGGCAAGCTGTTCGCGCGGGAATTCGCCCGCATAGAAACGCCGCATGAGCACGTCGGCGCTGGCGGAACCGGTCGCCTCAAGCAACGCCGCGTGCAGAGCCGTGGAAGGCCCCCAATGCTCTTCCAATTGCAGGGCGGCGCGGAGCGCATGCCGCATCAGATCGAAGGCCCCGCCTTCGTCGCCCAAAACATAGCCCCAGCCGCCCGCCCGCGCCATCGCGCCAGTCTGGTTTCGCCCAAAAGCGATGGACCCTGTCCCCGCGATGACGATAATGCCGGGCTCACCGCCAGTAGCGCCTGCCAGCGCGATTTCCGCATCGTGCGTGATTTTGAATTTTGCGCTGCGAATCAGTTCGCGGGAGTATTGCTCTTTATCCGCGG
>JBOGMI010000846.1:0-1306 GCA_050746645.1 Bryobacteraceae bacterium
TCGAAAACATCTCGGCTGCGGTCGAGGCTCGCGCGCAGCAGATCGAAGCCGGCGTGCGCGCCAAAGGCTATGAAACCATGGTGAGGCGCGCGCCCGGCAGCGGTTCCGGCATCGTCAGTTTCCGGCACCCGGAGGTGGATAGCCGTGTTTTGGTTAGCCGTTTGCGGGAGCAGCGAATCTCGGCCGCGCCGCGCCAGGGCTGGGTGCGGGCGGCGCCGCATTTTTACATCGGCCCGGAAGATATCGAACGGGCGCTTGCTATCCTATAAATTCCTATGTACGCAGTCATTGAAACAGGCGGCAAGCAGTACCGCGTTGCGCCTGGCGAAACCGTCGATGTGGATACGATGGCAGGCGAAATCGGCGCGGAAGTCACCTTCGATCGCGTGCTGGCGATCTCGAACGACGCCAACGAACTGAGCGCGGGCAAGGCGGTGGGAGCGGCGCGCGTGCGCGGAACCATCGCGGCGCACGGACGAGGCGACAAGTTGCTGGTCTTCAAGTTCAAGCGCAAGAAACAATACAAGCGCACCATCGGTCATCGCCAGAATTATACGCGCGTTCGGGTGCAAGAGATTTTGTCCTAACTTATGGCACACAAAAAAGGTTTAGGAAGTTCCAAAAACGGCCGCGATTCCAATTCGCAGCGGCTGGGCATCAAAGTGTTCGCCGGCCAGACGGTCACCGGCGGCTCGATTATCGTCCGCCAGCGTGGCACCCGTTACAAGCCGGGAGAAAACGTTGGACTGGGCAAAGATGACACGCTGTTTGCGGCCGTGCCCGGCCGGGTTGAGTTTCGCGATCGCGGGCGTTTAGGCAAATTTATAAGCGTCGTCGCGCTCAAGGCGTAAGTCCCTCCTCAGTTGTTCATCGACGAAGCTACCATTTCCGTGAAAGCCGGCGACGGCGGCAACGGCTGTCTTGCGTTCCGGCGCGAGAAATATGTCCCGCGCGGCGGCCCTAGCGGCGGCGACGGCGGTCATGGCGGCGATGTCGTCCTAGTAGCGAGCAATCACTACAACACGCTCTTACACTTGCGCTTCAATCCCGAGCACACCGCTGGACGCGGACGGCACGGTGAGGGCAGCAACCGAACCGGACACGACGGCGCGGCGATTGAAGTTCCGGTGCCCGTCGGGTCGGTCGTCTATAACGCCGAAACCGGCGAGCAGCTACACGACTTCACCGCGCCGGAACAGCGCTTTATTGCCGCGCGCGGCGGCAGAGGTGGCCGTGGAAACGCACGCTTCGCCACTTCGACGCATCAGGCCCCCACCGAACACGAACCCGGCAAGCCGGGCGAATT
>JBOGMI010000847.1:0-1532 GCA_050746645.1 Bryobacteraceae bacterium
ACCGCCGTCAGAATACCTTTCGAGACATCCATCCCGTGAATATCGTCCGGCGTTGTCTCTTTGCGCATCAGGATCACCGGACCTTTGGCTGCAAGCTCCACCGCATCTTCGGAAGAAAACGCCACGCGTCCCACCGCGGCGCCCGGAGAGGCCGGGAGGCCTGTCGCGATCTTCTGGAGATTCTTTCTGGTCGCCGGATCGAGCACCGGATGCAGCAATTGATCGAGCTGGTTCGGCCCGACGCGCTGCACCGCTTCCTCTTTCGAGATCAGCCCTTCTTCGACCATCTCCACCGCGGCGCGAACCGCCGCCGGACCTGTGCGCTTGCCGTTGCGCGTTTGCAGCATGTACAGGCTGCCTTCTTCGATGGTGAACTCAAAATCCTGTACATCGCGATAATGATTTTCGAGATTGGTGGTAATCTCGCGAAGCTGCTGGTAGGCGTGGGGCATGACTTGCTCCAACTCCGCGATCGGCTGCGGCGTGCGAATGCCGGCGACTACGTCTTCGCCCTGCGCGTTCACCAAAAACTCGCCGTAAAAAATCTTTTCGCCGGTCGATGGATTGCGTGTAAACCCGACGCCCGTGCCCGACTTTTCGCCCATATTGCCGAAGACCATCGCCTGCACATTAGCCGCGGTGCCGATGGAATCGGGGATCTTCTCCATGCGCCGGTAGTAGATCGCTTTCGGCGTGTTCCAGGAGTTGAACACGGCATCGCGCGCCAGCATTAATTGGTCTCGTGCGTTTTGCGGAAACTCGCGCCCGGTTTCCTTCTTCACCAGCTTCTTGTATTCGCCGATGATGGCCTTCAGATCGTCGGCGGTCAGATCGGTGTCGAGTTTCGTCTTGGCTTTGGCTTTGCGCGTGTCGAAGATGTGGTCGAATTTCGCCATATCCATGCCAAGCGCCACCTCGCCGAACATCTGGATGAAGCGCCGGTAGCAATCGTAAGCGAAGCGCGGGTTGCCGGTCTTGCGCGCCAGCGCCTCGGTCGACTCGTCGTTGAGCCCGAGGTTCAAAATCGTGTTCATCATGCCCGGCATGGAAATTTTTGCGCCCGAACGTACGCTAACCAGCAGCGGATCTTCGCCGCCGCCGAGCTTCTTACCCATTTGCGCTTCGAGCTTGTGCAGCGCCTGGCCGATCTGCTCGTCCACTTCCGCGGGAACCTTATTGTCGTTTTCAAAATAGAGGTTGCAGACTTCGGCGGAAATCGTGAAGCCGGGCGGCACCGGCACGCCCGCTTTGCTCATTTCGGCAAGCCCGGCGCCTTTTCCGCCGAGTGTGTCGCGCATCTTTCCATCACCTTCGGCCGAGCCTCCGCCGAACGAGTAAACGTGTTTATTCATCTAAATTGTTTTCTCCTGACTGGTCACGATTTCGGAAAAATCGGCAATGCTCGAAAACTCCGCAAGCAAGCTGTACAACAAAGCCAGGCGGTTCTGCCGGATCGCCGGATTCGGGTCGTTCACCAAGATTTTATCGAAGAACAAATCGACTTGCGGCCGCAAGGACGCAATGAGCGCCAG
>JBOGMI010000848.1:0-16678 GCA_050746645.1 Bryobacteraceae bacterium
CTGCCGCTTCATCCCGGCATGGAGCTGGATGTGCGCGAACACGCGTTTCTGCTCTCCTCGCATCAGATCGATTACTCTTTCGTCCGGGTAAAAGGGCTCTCGAACATCTTGTTCGGCGGCCAAGGCATGTACATGGACCGGTTTGTGACCACCGGCGCCCCGGGTCTGCTGATCCTGCACGGCTACGGGAATGTTTTCGAACGCAAGCTGGCGCCAGGGGAAAGCATCGTGGTAGAACCCGGTGCCTTCCTGTACAAAGACTCGTCTGTCACGATGGAGGTCGAGTTTCAAAAGCTGGGGGGCGGTTTCCTGGGCGGCAGGTCGATGAGTCTGGCGAAGATGACGGGACCGGGCCGGCTGGGCATTCAATCGATGTACGTGCACCACCATACCGAATAGGGGCGGATATGTTTTGCGTAAATTGCGGCACGCGACTGAACGATAACGTCAACTTTTGTACGGGTTGCGGAAATAAAGTGAGTCATGGTGCCCCTGTGCGAACGGCAGTGGCCGATGCGCCGGTGGCCGCGGTGAATCCCCCGCCCCCTCGCGCCTCCTCTCCGTCTACATCCAGCACCGGACGTTGTTCCTGGTGTGGCTCCCCGATAAACGCCTCCGTGCAGACCTGCCCGTCCTGCGGAGCGGCGGCCGGGGCGCCGCGCGAGGTGACCAAATCGGGCTGGGCCGAGCTGCCGGGCAGGAAGGACATGGCCAAGCTGCAGTTCGGCAATTCTTTCTGCCAGATCGAAGGCAAATACGTGCCGGTTGCCGACATGAATCTGGCCGCCGAAGATAGCGTCTACTTCAGCCACCACGTGCTTCTCTGGAAAGATTCGGCGGTGAATATTTCGACGATGTCCATGAGGGGCGGCTGGAAGCGTCTGTTTGCGGGCATGCCGTTGATCATGACCCAGGCGCAAGGCCCAGGGCACATCGCGTTTTCCGAGGACCGTCCAGGCGAGTTGATCGCAGTTCCCCTTCAGCCCGGACAGTTGATCGACGTTCGAGAACATCTGTTCCTCGCCGCCACGCAAGCGGTCGAGTACGACTGGCTGCAGACGGGTATCTGGTTCGAAACGAAAAAGGGCGACGACACGGAAATGCATTATCCGATCGGCGGCTTCATGGATCGCTTCTCATCTCCGCGCGTGCCCGGTCTCCTTCTGCTCCACGCCGCAGGCAACGTCTTTGTCCGCACGCTTCAGCCCGGGCAAACCATTCTGGTGAAGCCCACGGCATGGATTTTCAAAGATCCAACCGTTGAGATGAACCTGCATTTGGAACATCCGAATACCGGGTTCATGAACTGGGGCTATTACACGCAACGCTGTCTATGGCTGCGGCTTACGGGTCCGGGGCGCGTAGCCGTACAATCGGTATTTGAGCGGGTGGAAGGGGAAAACGGAGATTTCAGATCCTATTCGCCCGCTACCCGAACCGATTGGTAGCCTATTGCTGCGCGCCGCCGCATTCCGGGCAGAATTTAGCGGCTTTTGCGATCGATTTTCCGCAGTTCATGCAGAACTTTGTCGAACCGGCTGCGCCCGCGGCCGCAGCCGGAGCGCTTGGCCCCGGATTGGCCGGCGGCGGAGCCGGATGCATCGCGTTCATCATCTGCTGCCCCATCGCCATCCCCGCTCCCAAGCCAACGCCCGCACCCGCCATTCCGCTGCCTTCATTCGCCGCGGCAATCGGCATCGATTGCGCCACCTGGAATTGCGTGTAGCGGCCCATATCGCCGATCATGTTCATGCCGATCCGCTGATCGAGCAGCTTTGTGAGTTCTTCCGGCAAAGAGACGTTCTCGACAACGAAGCTCTCCAAAGTTAGCCCCAGATCGGCGAATACCGGCTCTAAATCCGCCGTCATGGTTTCGGCGAGCCGTGTCTGATTCGCCGCCATATCGAGGAAATTGATGGTGCTGCTCCCGAAGGCGTTGGTCATGCGTCCGATAATCGTATTCCGCAATTGGCCGTCGAGATCCGCTACGTGATACGCCTGGCGAGTTCCGCTGATCTTTTCGTAAAAGAATTTTGGCGACGAGATCCGGTAGGAGTAGATTCCGAAGGCGCGCATGCGCACAGCGCCGAACTCCTTGTCGCGAATGGTGATCGGCGTCGGCGTGCCCCATTTCTGATCGATCTGCAGGCGGGTGGAGAAAAAATAAACGTCCGACTTGAATGGCGACTTGAATCCTTTGTCCCAGTTCAGCAGATAAGTTAAAAGCGGCAGCGTGTTTGTGCTCAGAGTGTAGAGACCCGGGTTAAACACGTCGGCGATGCGCCCTTCGTTGACGAAGACGGCCATTTGCGAATCGCGAACCGTCAGCTTGCCGCCGTTCTGGATCTCCATGTCTTCCATCGGATACCGGTAGGCGAGCATTCCGTCGCCGGTTTCGGTCCATTGGATTACGTCGATGAACTGCTTGGAAAGAAAACTCATGAGCGTTTTGGCCTTTCCTCGCAGTATAGTGCAGAAAGCTGGTGCGCGTGGGTTTACCAAGTAGCCGAGTCGCCGCGCTTCTGAACCTATTCCGCCTTCCTGCGCAGATTCCACAAGCCCAACCCGACGCCGACGATCAAACAACCCCACGCGAACCAATCCCCGTGCCGGGCGTAAAAGGTCGTCTGGTGAACCACTCCGTAATGCACCGGTGCGGCCAACTCCTGGTAAGGCTGCAGCGCTTTGACCACTGTTCCGCCCGGATCGATCACGGCGGTGATGCCGTCGTTGGTCGCCCGGATCAGAAAGCGCCGGTTCTCCACAGCACGCATCCGCGCAATCAGCAGGTGCTGCCGATGGGCGTCCGTGTGCCCGAAATAGCCGTCGTTCGAGAGATTCACCAGCACGTCCGCACCTTTCTTAGTAAATTGCCGTACCAAGTCGGGAAATGCCGATTCGTAACAGATAAAGACGCCCAATTTGTCCTTCCCGGCCGGCAGAACTTTGATCTCCTGTCCGGGAACGAAATCCCCCGCCTCCTTGGTAATGCGATTCACGAACGAAAAGAGACGCGGAACATACTCGCCGAACGGAACCAGGTGAATCTTGTCGTATTTACCGATCTCCTGTCCTTTCGGCCCCAGCAGCACGGCGGAATTGAGCGGCTGATTTTTCGCCGTGTACGATACGGTCTCGAACAAGAGATAGCCGTGATCGATAGCAACCTGGTCGGCCATGTTGTGGAACACGGGATCGTCGAAATAGTAGAGCGGCGCCGGCATCTCCGGCCAGATCACGAGCGGCCCGGGAATGGCTTCGGAAAGCAGGACCATATGCCGCTCCGTGCGCTCCTGAAGCAAGTCGGTCCATTCGGCATCGGTGGGAACATTGGGCTGCACGACCACCGCCGTCCGCGTGGCCGGCGTGTTTTCCGGAACCGGCGGCAGTGCCCAGAGCCCCACCAACACGACAAGCGGCAATAGCCATGTTCGCGGCCGCCTTAGCAGCACGCATGCCACCGCCGCTCCCACCATCGCGAAAACAAACGAAATTCCGTAGACGCCGATATAGGGCGCGAGGCGCAGCGGCAGCGACATGTTGATGCCCGCGTTGCCCAGGTCGAGCCAGGCGAATCCGAAACTCTCGTGCGTGCGCTCCAGGCCGGTCCACAGCGCGGCTATCGCGGGAATCGCGTAGGCGCGGCTCATCAGCGGACCGGCAAGCCAGCTAAAGAACGCCAGGTGCAAGCCTTTATAGAGCGCAAACAGAACGAAGCAGCCCCAGCCGCCCCACACGCCCATGCCGCCGTATACCTGCAGCACGAAATGGATCCAGTGGCAGAGCAGCGCCCAATAGAGGATGCCCGCCGCCCAGCCGTAAATCGCGCGCTGCCACGCATCGCGCGTGCGCGCCAGCGCGAACAACAGCGGAGCCAGCGCAATAGGGGCCAGGAAGTAAAGTGCGAAGCGAGGAAACGTCAGCGCCAGCAGAACAGAGGAAAGCAGAGCCAGCGAGAAATGCATCAGCACTCCGCGGTGATAAGCCGGAAGCGTCCGGCCCCATTCAGGCATGCGCGTCAACCATGCGCGCGCACCGCCCGTTCGTTTACTTGCTCCGCCATATAGGAACTGCGCACCAGAGGCCCGCTGAAGACCATCTTGAACCCGGCGGAAAGGCCGTACTCGCGATAAGCCTCGAATTGCTCCGGCTTGACAAACTCCGCCACCGGCAAATTGCGCCGCGTGGGCTGCAAATACTGCCCGATGGTGGCCACGCCCGCACCCGCCGCCGCCAGATCGTCCAGCAGGCGATGAACTTCTTCCGACCGCTCGCCGAGGCCCACCATGAATCCGGATTTCGTAAGCGCAGCGGGCGCATGGCCGCGCGCAAACCGCAATACATCGAGCGACCGCTCATAATCCGCCTGCGGCCGCACGCGCCGGTACAGCCGCGGCACTGTCTCCACATTGTGATTAAACACGTCGGGACCGGCGTCGAGCACGCGCGCGACCGCCTCTAAGTCGCCGCAAAAATCAGGTGTAAGCACCTCCACGCGCACCGCGGGAAGCGCGTCGCGCACGCGCTTTACCGTTTCCGCAAAATGCGTCGAGCCGCCGTCGGGCAAATCGTCGCGGTTCACCGACGTGATCACCACATAGCGCAGTTTCATCCGCGCCGCCATTTCCGCCACCTGCCCCGGCTCATCCGGATCGAGCGCAAACTGTTGCTTCGCCGGCGAGCCTTTCGGCACCGAACAGAACCCGCAGCCTCGCGTGCACAGATTGCCCAGAATCATAAACGTCGCCGTCCCTCGATCGAAACATTCGTGCATGTTCGGGCAGCGCGCCGATTCGCAGACCGTGTGCAATCCACGCCCGCGCAGTTCGGCCTTCAATCGGTGAACGGATTCGAAATGCGTGCGACCCTTGCGCAGCCATTGCGGCAGCCGATGCCGGGCCTCGATTTGCACCAGACCGGCATTGCTGCCCGTCATTCGTATTTATCCGCGCGCATTCGCGGCTTCGCTCTTAATGAAATGCAAAGAGGCGGAGTTCATGCAGTAGCGCAGGCCGGTCGGCTTCGGGCCGTCGTGGAACTTGTGTCCAAGATGCGCGTCGCATTCGGCGCAGCGCACCTCGGTGCGAATGGCGCCGAAGCTGGTGTCCAGGCGCTCGCTCACGTTTTCCGGAGCGATCGGCTGCCAAAAGCTAGGCCACCCGGTTCCCGAATGGAATTTTGTATCCGACGAGAACAGTGCGTTGCCGCAGCAGATGCAGCGATACAGGCCGTGCTCGTAGTTGTTCCAATATCTGCCCGTGAACGCGCGCTCGGTCCCGGCCTCCCGGGTGACCTGATATTCTTCCGGCGTGAGCTGTGCTCGCCACTCGGCATTTGTTTTCTCTACTTTTTCCACTTCCTTAGTGCCCTCCGGGGCTCCCATGTTGGAAAATTCGGCGATCTTCACCATGCGCGGATGCGCCGAAAGAATCCGCGAAAAACCTGCCAGCGCCACTCCCGCGCCCGCCGCGCGCCAGAGTCCCGCCCGCAGGAAAGCTCTGCGTCCCATATCTCTATCCTAATCCGCGTTTCATGGCCTAATCCCGATTTTTGGCCGCTACACCACAATCCGCGTGACTTGCGTCTGCGGATAAATCGCGCGCGTTTGTTCCAGCCCGGCCAGATTGATACCGGGAAGCATCGACGAAGCGGTGCCCGCGGCCACGCCCCACCGCAGCGCTTCGCTGAACGAATCCCCGCGGTCGAGCGACCACACGATGGCCGCGCCCATCGCATCGCCGGCGCCGATGGGGGACAACACGTGCACCGGCGGCGGCGCCACTTCCAGCACTCCTTCGCTCGGCGTGGAAGCGATTAAGCCCCGGCTCCCGAGCGAGAGCACCACCGCGCGAGGCCCCATGTTTTTGATCCGCAGCACGGCATCGATCGATTGCGAACGCGTGATCAGGACTGTGTTCAGCAGGCGCTCGGCTTCCGACTGATTCGGCTTCACGATCGTCGGTTGAGCCTCCACGCCGCGCAGCAGGGCGTCGCCATCGGTGTCGAGCAGCGTTTTCACCTGCTTCTCGGTGGCCAGCCGAATCAAGTTCGCATAAAGCCGGTCGTCGGTCTCCGGCGGCAGGCTCCCGGAAAGCATCAGCCAGGATGCCTCCGGCAGCCGACGTTCTACCGTGGCTAGGATGCGCTTCTCTTCCGTCGGCGACAAGGCCGGCCCGCGCTCGTTCATCTTCACCGAAAGCCCTTGCCGGTCGGAAATCGTCAGATTCGTCCGGATATTGTTGCGGATCTTCACAATTTCCTTGCCGAATCCATCGTTCTGGAGCTGCTCCTCGAACTTTCGTCCTCCCTCGTGCCCCGATGTCGTGATCGCGATCGCCTGGGCCCCGAAATTCGCCAGCACGCGCGCGGCGTTGATTCCCCGGCCGCCTGCCGCTTCCGTCGTCGATTCGATGTAAGCCCGGTCTTCGAACACCAGCCGGTCGACCGAGACAATACGGTCGATGGCGGGATTCACGGTCAGCGTCAGAATGGGTTTGCTCATTCGGCTCGGAAGTTCCAGCGTACCGTGGCGCACGCCGCCTCTCGTGGCCTGCTTCGTGCATCCGGTTCGTTCGCGATCAACTTTTTACGAGGTTGGCCTTACGCGCTTCGCAAACTTCGCCCCCAGGAAGCCGCCCAACCCGGGCAGAAGCGTGATCATCAGAAAGATCTGCACAATGGTAAGCGGCACGGCGGCCAGGAATTCGTGCGGATCGCTCAGCATCTTGGCGACTTCCGGATTGGACATGGCCATGGGCGCCGCGCGCAGCGCATCGCGACCCGCCGAGGAGGAAATATACACAGCGACCACGGCCAGAATGGCCAAGATGACCAGAAAAAGCCACAGCCCGGTCATCCAGCCAAGGCGCGCGCCGGCCGACCCCGACAGCGGCTCCGCCGATTGGCTGCGGTAAATGACCACCGAAATGAATCCGGCCGCGCAGAGCACGACCGGCGCCAGCAGCGGAGTCAGCAGCGAGGCGAAGCCCATCCCGAACAGCGCCAGCGCGGCGACCACAATGCTCACCGCCACCGCACGCCCGTTGCGAAAGCTGATGCGCGAGTTGGCGGCCTTCGGTTTCGGCTGAACCGGCGCGGGCGGAAGCGCCGGTGCCGCTTCCGCTTCGGCCAGCCGGGCTAAATCTTCTTCCAATTGAGGTTTGCCGCAACGGTGGCAAAAACGGGCGTCGTCCGGAAGAACGGCCCCGCAAGTACAACGTGTTTCCACATTTTTATTCTACGGCGAAAGAGGAATCGCTAGTGAGAACACTATATGCCTGGTACTAAAAATCCGCACTCCGGGATCATACAGTAGAGGTTTGCAGGCAAAAGCCGATATATTGCTATAAGGGTGGGAGTCTCTCGATCGGCAATATTCCCAATGACTTCACACAACCCCAGCGCTTATTCCGAGCCGGTCGAGATCGAGCGAAGAAGAGCCGCTTTTCCACCGGCCGTGCGGATGAAGCGCTTCTGGCTCTTCTACCGCGGCCGTGGCGAAACTCTTCTGGCCTTTCTTGGGTTCTTCATTGTGGTCAGTATCCTGCAGCGCTTGACCGGTGGAGTCGCCACAAGTTTCGGACTTTTCGGGATCTTCCCGGACGAGTCGGCTCACTACGTATCCTCCCTGCTGCTGCGCGACTACCTGGTTTCCGGATTCCATCAGACCCCGCTCGCTTTTGCAGTCAACTACTACACGGCGCTGCCCTATTTCGCGGTCGGCTATTGGCCTCCGGCTTTCTACGTGATCGGCGGAATTTGGATGCTTCTGTTCGGCGTACAGCGCGCCAGTGCACTGGCGCTGATCGCTGTTGTCGTGGCCCTTCTCGCAGCCACAGTTTTCCGGGTCATTCGCCGCCATGGAGCGAATCCCGTGGCCGCCGGCGCCTGGGCGCTGCTCGTCTTGTTCATCCCCCAGGCGATCATCAGCAGCTCCACGTATATGCTCGATTTGCCGGTGGCGCTCTTTTCACTCTGGGCGCTCCTCGAAGAGATTCGCTATTTCCAAACGCCCAGCCGGCCACGGCATGCTATCGGCTATGCTCTGTGCTCCTCGCTCGCCTTCCTGACTAAGTTCAGCGGGGCGTTCGTTTTTTTGTTCCCGGTCGTGCTGGTGGCGGGCACACGTAAATGGAGCCTGCTGCGGAATAAGTGGTTTTGGATACAGCCCGCTATTGTGGTGGCCGTGTGCGGCCCCTGGATCCTGTACACGCACCGGCTCATATTTGTAGGATTGCCGTCCGGGGAAACCTCCGTCCACCCCCATGTTGCGCTCGGAGCGTTCTTCCTGGAGTTTGTACGCATGTCCGGTCCGGTTTTGATCGCATGCGCGGTGGTGGGGATGTTGCTGGCCGCGCTGAAGAAGCGCTGGAACGTCGAACTGTTTATGTACGCCGCCGCGCCGGTCTGCGTGGTTTTGTTCCTCGCCGCCACTCCCGTAGGCGCCAATGGCCGCTATTTTCTCGCGGCGATAGCTCCTTTGATCCTGCTGATCGCATGCTCATTCGAACGTCTCGGGCTCTTCAAGAGGCGCGCCTTGGGAACGGCCGTGCCGGCCATCTTGCTCGCCGCCGGAGCGATCCGGTGCGCAGTAGCATTCCCACACTACCCTCCCGACCGGCTGCGTCCACTTGTGCAGTATGTGGACGCCAATCCGAACTGGAGTCACGCATCAATCCTATTACCGCCGGATTGCGAAGGTCCCGCCATTGCCGAATTTGCGGAGTACGCGCCGCATCGTCCCTTCCACACTCTCCTACGCCCCAGTAAAATCCTGGGAATCTCGGGCTGGTGGGGAATCAAGCAGTCGCGTTATGCAACCGCGGCTGGATTTGAGCGCACTCTGGCTCAAAACCCGATCGATCTGATCATTACCGATCAATTACAAGCCGCGAAGACACCGGTGGACCATATCATCCTGGGCGCAGTGCAGAAATTTCCAAACGACTGGAGGCACGCGGCCGTGGTAAAATCGCGATGCGGGCATAGGATCTGTGGGGTTTGGGATATTTACGCTTCAACGAAGGCTCCCAAAGGACCCGCCGCTGATCCAATCTTCCGCAAGCGCACGCTGAACCGGTACAAACGCTGGCGCGGTCATCCGAAATGACCGAAGAGATATTGTCTGCCAGACCAACACTCTCTTTAAACGAATTATGAACACCACCGCCAGACGCGCGCTGATCGTCGGGGCCGGACCTGCCGGCTTGACGGCGGCTTACGAGTTACTCACCCGCACCGATATTGTGCCCCTCGTTCTTGAAAAGAGCGATTACATGGGCGGAATCTCCCGCACTGTTAACTATAAAGGCAACCGCATGGATATCGGCGGCCATCGCTTCTTTTCCAAATCCGACCGCGTCATGAAATGGTGGCTGAACATCATGCCTATGCAGCGGGTCGCAGGCGATGGCGCGCAAATCACCTACCGCCGGCAGACCGCCACGGTTGCGAATGGGGCGGCAGGTCCCGATCCCGAGTGCGAAGACTGCGTCATGCTGGTGCGGCCGCGCAAATCGCGCATCTACTTCATGCGCCGCTTTTTCGATTACCCCATCAGCCTCACCGGCGACACGCTGAAAAAGCTGGGCTTTCTGAAGACGATGCGCATTGGCTTTAGTTACCTCCGCGCCGTCCTCTTCCCCATTCGTAACGAAAAGAACCTGGAGGAATTCTTCATCAATCGCTTCGGGCGCGAACTGTACCTGACGTTTTTCAAATCGTATACAGAAAAGGTCTGGGGCATCGATTGTAAAGAGATCAGCGCCGAATGGGGAGCGCAGCGCATCAAGGGGCTCTCCATTTATAAGACGATCCTCCATTTCGTGAAGAAGCTGGGGCCGAAGCGCAAGGGCGACATCTCGCAGAAGAACATCGAGACGTCACTGATCGAACAATTCCTTTATCCGAAGTTCGGGCCCGGCCAGATGTGGGAAGAGGTCTCCCGCCGCGTGAAGGAGCTGGGCGGCGAGATCATGATCCACTGGTCGGTGGATGAGATCGAACACGATGCGGCCGGCCGCGTGATTGCCGTGTATGCGGCGAACACGCAAACCGGCGAGCGCGAACGGTTCGCAGCCGATTACTTCTTCTCCACCATGCCGATCAAAGAACTGGTGGCGGATATGAACCCTCCGGCGCCCGCTGCGATTCGAGCAATTTCGGACGGCCTTATGTACCGCGATTTCATTACTGTCGGCGTGCTCTGCAATCACATCAAGCTGCGCGATCCAGACGGGCAGACCGTCAAAGATAACTGGATCTACATCCAGGAACCGGATGTGCTTGTGGGCCGCCTGCAAATCTTCAATAACTGGAGCCCGGCCATGGTCGCCGATCCTGCGCACGTCTGGATCGGCCTGGAATATTTCTGCAACGATACCGATGCGCTGTGGAAGAAAAGCGATCGGGAGATGATCGCGCTTGCGAAATCGGAATTAGCTTCGATGGCCATCGTCGATCCCGAAGAGATCCTCGATGCTACCGTGATTCGCGTGCCGAAAACTTACCCGGCCTATTTCGGCTCTTACGAACGCTTTGACGAAATCGTCGCCTGGGCCAACGGGTTTCAAAACCTGTTTCTGGTCGGCCGCAACGGCATGCACAAATACAACAATCAGGACCATTCCATGCTGGCGGCCATGACGGCGGTGGACAACATAGCCGCCGGCATCGATAATCGCGATAATCTGTGGTCGCTCAACACTGAGCAGGAATATCACGAGCAGAAAGAAACCGAGCAGCAGACACCGGCAGCGGTATCTTCCTAGTCATCTTCTCTTTGTTTTGATGGAAATCGGTGTTCCTTCAAAGCCAAACTGCTCTCTCAGCCGGTTGACCAGCGCGCGCTGGATCGAAAAGTGAAGCTGGCCCGCTTTATCCGTGAACACGACAAACGTGGGCGGGCGCACCGAGGCTTGCGTCAGGTAATAGATTCGCGCCCCGCCTTCGAATTGGAGTGTCTCCACAAAGCGATTCAACTCGCCGGTACCGACGCGCTTGGATGCGGCATTGAAGGCGCGCCGCACGGTGGCGAAAATCCGCCGCATGCCTTCGCCATTTTTCGCCGAAGCAAAGACTACCGGGGCATAATCGAGAAACTTCAACTGGTCGCGGATCGTCTCGGTGAATGCGCGTTTGCTTTTTGTGCCCGCCGCGTCCCATTTGTTCACGACGACGATCACAGCGCGGCCCTCTTCGTGCGCATAGCCGGCGATCGTAGCATCCGAGCCAACCACGCCTTCGGTCGCATCCACCAAGAGCAGCACGACGTTCGCCATGCGGATGTGCCGCCGCGCCATGACCACACTGAGCTTTTCCGTCATCTCGGTGGTCTTGCCTTTGCGCCGGATGCCCGCGGTATCGACAAAACGATATACCGTTCCGGCTTCTTCGACGGCTTCGTCCACCGCGTCGCGCGTCGTGCCGGGAACCGGCGAAACAATGGCGCGCTCGGCGCCCACCAGCGCGTTGAGCAGCGTCGATTTCCCCACGTTCGGCCGGCCGATGATGGCGACTTTTATGATGCGCTTCGCGCCCGCGGTTTCGTTTTCTTCCCGCGGCTCTTGTTGAGGGAACGGCGCCGTAACCTGATCCAGCAGTTCGCCAAGTCCCAGCCGGTGCTCCGCCGAAATGGCAAGCGGGTCGCCCAGCCCGAGCGAATAAAATTCCGGAACCAGGTCTTCGCGCGCCTTCGCGTCGATCTTGTTGACCGCCAGCGTGAGCGGCTTGTTGAGCGTGCGCAGAAGCTGCGCCAGTTCGCGGTCGGCCGCCGTGATCTCGGTGCGCCCATCGATCACAAAAAGAATATGCGCAGCCAGATCGAGCGCCACGCGCGCCTGGCGGAAAATCTGGCTGGGAATGAGTGCGTCCTCATTGGGCAGAATCCCGCCCGTATCGATCAGCCCGAAGCGCTTGCCGCGGTGTTCGGCTTCGCCGTAGATGCGGTCGCGCGTCATGCCGGGCTCATTGCCGACAATGGATCTGCGGTCGCGCAGAATCGCATTAAATAAGGTGGATTTTCCGACATTCGGCCGCCCCACGATCACGACCGTGGGAAGCGGTTCTTCTTGTGCCATCCGTTATCAGAGTCGCACGGCTCATCGGATTGAATTAGCAGATAATACAACTATGGCGGCTCAAACCTCCCCCCTCAGCCTCGAAGAGTTCCACGCTCGATTCGATGGCGCCAAACCGGCTTATGAATACTGGGATGGCGTCGCTATCCAAAAACCTATGCCTACTCTCTTGCACAGTATTTTGGAGGTCATCTTGACGATGTTTCTCGACAAGGCTGGTTGGAATGCGGTACCGGAGGTCCGGCTTAAAGTTGTTCCCGATGCCGAGCCGGTACCCGACATGATTGCTGTGCGGGGCAAGAAATACAAGGGGCGTTATCCAAAGGTCGCGCCTGAGCTGTGTATCGAGATTCTGTCGCCCGGTGACACCTTATCCAAAACCTTATCGAAGGCCAAGAGATCTATTTCTTGGGGCTCGGAGTACGTTTGGGTGATTGACCCGGAAAAGCGGACGGCATGGATTCTTTCGCAAGATAGGCCCGAACCGGTCTGGATCTCTCCCGAAGGATCTCTACGCGCAGGCGATACCGAAATCTCCTTATCATCGCTCTTCGCCGAGGTGGAGAAGAAGATGGACTTGACGGATAGTTCGGACTAGGCTGCATGCGAGCATGGAGGTTCACCCATGCCCGAAGCAGTTACCGCCAACACGCGCAACATCGCCATCATTGCGCACGTAGACCACGGAAAAACCACGCTCGTCGACGCCATGCTGCGCCAGAGTGGCATTTTCCGCGCCAATGAGGAAGTCATCGACCGCGTGATGGACTCGAACGAACTGGAGCGCGAGCGCGGCATCACGATTCTCGCCAAAACCACCGGCGTCCGCTATCACGGCACGAAGATCAATATCGTCGATACGCCCGGCCATAGCGATTTTGGAGGCGAAGTCGAGCGCGCGCTGAAAATCGTCGATGGCGTGATGCTGCTCGTCGACGCCAGCGAAGGACCACTGCCACAGACGCGCTATGTGCTGGTGAAAGCGCTCGAAGCCAAGCTCCCGCCGGTCGTTGTGATCAATAAAATCGATCGCCCCGACGCCCGCATTCAAGAGGTACTGAACGAAATCTACGACCTGTTCATCGATCTCGACGCGACCGAAGATCAGCTCGATTTTCCGGTGGTCTATACAAACGCGAGGGCCGGCATCGCAAAACTCGATGCGGAGGACGAGAGCTCCGATCTGCGCCCGCTGTTTGAAACGATTCTGCAGCACATTCCCGCGCCCCAGGGCGACGCCGCGGCGCCGCTCCAACTTCTGGTGGCCAATCTCGATTACAGCGATTATCTCGGCCGGCTCGCAATTGGCCGCGTCTTCAACGGCACGCTACATTACGGCGACGACGTGGTAATCGCGAAGCTCGACGGCAGTTTTCACAAAACGCGCATCACGAAGCTCTATTCCTTTGAAGGTCTCAAGCGGATGGATGAAACGATCGGCAAACCGGGCGATGTGCTCGCCATAGCGGGCGTCGAAGGCATCACGATCGGCGAGACCGTGACAGATGCCGAATTTCCCGCGCCGCTCGCCAAAATTCACATCGACGAGCCGACCATCGCGATGACGTTCACCATCAACAATTCGCCGTTCGCGGGCCGCGAGGGCGAATTCGTCACCTCGCGCAATCTTCGCGACCGGCTCGACAAGGAGCTGCTGACGAACGTCTCGATCCGCGTCGAGGAAGCGGGCGGACCGGACGCTTTCAAGGTCATGGGCCGCGGCGAGCTGCAGCTTGCGATTCTGATCGAGATGATGCGCCGTGAAGGCTATGAACTGCAGGTCGGCAAGCCGGAGATCATCACGCGCAAAGTCGACGGAGCGCTGCAGGAGCCCTTGGAATTGCTGGTCATCGATTGCCCTGAGGAATTCATCGGCGTGGTGATCGAGAAGCTCGGCTCGCGCAAGGGCAAGATGGCAAAAATGGTTAACCACGGCTCGGGGCGCGTACGGCTGGAGTTCCAAATCCCCTCTCGCGGTCTGATCGGTCTGCGCAGCGAGATGCTGACCGACACCAAGGGAACCGCCATCATGAATTCGCTATTTCACGGCTATATCGAATGGCAGGGCGAGATCCAAATGCGGCCGACTGGCTCGCTGGTCGCCGACCGCGCAGGGATCGCGACCAGCTATGCGATTTACAACCTCCAAGAGCGCGGCGTGATCTTCATTCCGCCTGCAACCGAGGTCTACGAAGGCATGGTCGTTGGCGAAAATTCTAGAGATGCCGACCTCAACGTGAACATCGTGAAGGAAAAGAAGCTCACCAACATGCGTGCTTCAACATCGGACGAGGCTATCCGCCTGGTCCCGCCGCGTATTTTGAATCTGGAGCAGGCGCTCGAATTTATCCGCGAAGACGAGTTCGTCGAAGTGACGCCGAAATCCATCCGTCTGCGGAAGAAAATCCTCAAGGCGAATCAACGCTGATGCCGGCGAAGTCTAGGGCCGAGCTTCGTAAATGATGTTGAAGGGCGTTTCCGCGGCGCGGCGGAAGCGGCTGAACCCGGCCGAGGTGACAACCTCTCGAATTCGTGCCTCGCCCGCCTGTGCCCCCAAGCACAGCCCTACTTCTTGCGATCGCGAGCAAGGAGTACACAGCAGCGTGGAAAATCCGTAGTAAACCCGGCCGACGGGATTCAGATTGTCCTTCAACCGGTCATTTGCAAACGGCTCAACGATCATCCAGGTGCCGTCCTTAGCAATGGACTGCCGCACGTGCGCGGCAGCCCCGATCGGGTCGCCCATGTCGTGCAAGCAATCGAACACGGTTACAAAGTCATAGCCCGTGCCCGGAAATTCTTTTCCGCTGCAAACCTCGAAGCTCACGCGCTCCGCAACCCCGTCACGCCTGGCCGACTCGCGCGCCGCTGCAATCGATTTTTCATGGTAGTCGAATCCGAAGAATCGAGACTTGGGAAACGCTTTTGCCATCAACAACGTGGAAGTTCCTTTCCCGCAGCCGATATCGGCTACTTTTGCGCCCGACTCCAATTTCTCTTGAACGTCGCGCAAGGCCGGAATCCACGCGCTTACAAGATTGGCCGCATAGCCGGGCCGGAAAAACTTCTCACAGCCGTGAAAGACACCATCGGCATGTTCGTGCCAACCCATTCCGGCGCCGCTGCGGAAAGAGTCGGCGATGCGTGGAACCGCGGCTAGCGCGCCCAAAGCGGTTTCAAATCCCCCGGGCAGATACGCGGGGCTGTCTTCTTGCGCCAATGCGAAGGCTTGTTCGTCATTCAGGCTGAACGTGTCTGTTTTCTCGTCGTAAGTAACATAGCCGCCGGCGGCTTGCGAAGCCAGCCACTCGCGCACATAACGCTCATCGGTCTGGGTCCTCGCGGCAAGCTCCGTGGAACTCATCGGATGGGCTGCAAGTGCTTTATAAAGCCCTAGTTTCTCTCCGATCACCACCATGCCGGCATGCAATGTGGCCCCGAGATCGGTTACGAATTGCCCGACAAGGGCATGTAGTTTGTTCATATCGACGTTTGGCATCTGTGCTGTACTCATGCGACAGTTCTCCTTTCCCGGATCGGTGTTCATCCTCTATGGCCAGCTTTGCTAGAATCCGCTCTGTAGCGTGTGGCCTCGAGGTTCGGGTTGCACCTCACCTGGTCAGTAACAAACTACCAGCGATTGGGCCGGGAAGTAACGAAACAAAGCCAAAGAAAAGCCAAAAATCAAGACGCACAAGCGGCTTAGATTTGCGGAGAGCGGGAGCACTCTTGGACACGGGTCCTCTAACTTATTGTTTTGGCGAGTTCACGCTGGACGTATCAAGAGGATGTGTACTGAAAGCGGGAGCGGAGATTAAGCTTCGCCCTAAAGTATATGAAGCTCTCAGGTACCTGGTGGAACATCCCGGACGGCTGATTGGCAAGCAGGAATTGGCGCAGGCCCTGTGGCCCGGCATCTTTGTTACCGACGATTCGCTGGTGCAGTGTACCGTAGAGCTTCGCCGCGCGCTGGACGATCATGCCCAAAAATTGCTCAAGACCGTGCCTCGGCGAGGGTATTTATTTCTCCCACCTGTCGTCAAACGCCCCTCGGAGCCGGATCAGCCCTCCTCCCTGAAAATGACCAGCAAACGCCACGACCTGCCCATACCGCGCACTCCACTCATCGGACGAGAGCAGCAGGTTGCGCAAGCCGCCGAGTTGCTGCTCCAGCGGGAGGTTCGACTGTTGACCCTCACTGGCCCGGGGGGTGCTGGAAAGACCCGCCTGGCGGTTGCCATAGCCGCGGCTATAGCGGATCGATTCACGGCCGGCCTCCAAGTCGTCGGCTTGGCCTCTATCACGCATCCAGGCCTGGTAGTCACCGCACTGGGGCAAGCGTTCCATGTCCAGCAGACTCCCAACCGCACTGTCCCGCAGCTCATCGGGGATCGTCTTCAGGGCGCGGGACCCTTTTTGCTCCTCCTGGACAATTTCGAGCAGCTCCTCCCGGCTGCAACCGTGCTGGCCGAAACCTTGGAAGCCTGCTCATCGCTCAAGGTCCTGGTCACCAGCCGCGCTTGCCTGCATCTCTACGGCGAACAGGAGTTTCCGGTGACGCCGCTGGCGCAAAATTCGGCCGTCGAGTTGTTTGTGCAGCG
>JBOGMI010000849.1:0-1383 GCA_050746645.1 Bryobacteraceae bacterium
TGGTGCAGTTTGTGCAGAAAGTAACTCAGATGTGCCGCGGCAAAGCTTATTTCACCACGCCGTATACCCTGGGCAATTACTTACTCATGGACTACATGAACCGTAAGACGCGCACGATCCACTAACCCGAAGTTCCTCCCTCTTTGAGCATCTAAAATCGAGCTAATCGTTTGTTTGCCAGGAGATTGCCGGCTTTGCGTACCTCCAAATGTACCCATGTGTTAATTATTATTGTGCTTGTATAGTACAGTTTAGTTCCGTATAATAGACCTATGTATGTGGACGTTGTGCCCAACCGCAACTCTCCGCCCGCCGTTCTGCTGCGCGAGTCGGTGCGCGAAGGCCGCACCATTCGCAAACGCACCCTCGCGAATCTTTCTTCCTGGCCTCCCCCGCAGCTCGATGCTTTGCGGCGGGTTCTCAGAGGCGAGACCCTCACGGCGCCCGGCGAAGCTTTCCAAATCGTCCGCTCTCTGCCGCACGGCCATGCCGCCGCCGTGCTCGGCACCGCGCGCCGGCTCGGCTTGCCCGAACTCATCGCGCGCGCCCCGGAACGCAAGCGCAATCTCGTGCTGGCCACGATTGTGGCGCGCGTACTCGATCCTTGCTCCAAACTCGCCACCGCGCGCGGCCTCGATACAGAAACTTGCTCCAGCAGTTTGGCTCAGTCGCTGGATCTGAACTCGGCCGACGAGGACGATCTGTATGCAGCCATGGATTGGCTGCAACCCCGCCAGCAGCGCATCGAGAATGCGCTCGCCAAACGCCACCTCGGTGAGGGCTCGCTGGTGCTCTACGATCTCACCTCCACTTACTTCGAGGGCCGCCATTGTCCGCTGGCCCGCTTCGGCCACTCGCGCGACGAACGCTCCGGCAATCTGCAAATCGTCTTCGGATTACTGACCAATGCCGAAGGTTGTCCGGTTGCGGTGGAGGTCTTCGAAGGCAATACGGCCGATCCCAAAACCGTCGCCGCTCAAGTGACCAAGTTGCGCGATCGTTTTGCTCTGAAGCAGTTGGTTCTGGTGGGCGACCGCGGCATGCTGACACAGGCGCGGATTCGCGAAGATCTCAAGACCGCTGCGGGATTGGAATGGATCACGGCGTTGCGCTCGGCCGAGATTCGGAAACTGGCCAGTGCGGGCAGCCTGCAACTCTCCTTATTCGACCAGCAGGACTTGGCCGAAGTTACACACCCCGACTACCCCGGCGAGCGGCTCATCGCCTGTCGCAATCCGCTGCTGGCGGCCGAACGCGCTCGCAAGCGCCAGGAGTTGCTGGCCGCCACCGGGAAAGAACTCGACAAAGTCGTGGCGGCGACCAAACGCAAGCGGCAGCCATTGCGCGGCAAAGCCATCGCGCTGAAAGTGGGCCAGGTGCTAG
>JBOGMI010000850.1:0-1696 GCA_050746645.1 Bryobacteraceae bacterium
TGCGGCGGCCGGAATTGCACGAACTCATGGCCGCTTGCGACTCGTTCGTGTCCTTGCATCGCTCCGAAGGGTTCGGGCTGGGAATCGCGGAGGCGATGTATCTCGCGAAGCCGGTGATCGCGACGAATTATTCGGGGAACGTCGATTTCACCAAGCCGGACAACAGTTGCCTCGTCGATTACCGGCTGGTTCCGGTGCAAGAGGGCGAATATTTGTTTCCGGAGGGGCAGGTATGGGCCGATCCGAATCTAGAGCAGGCCGCGGCGTATATGAGGCGGCTCGCCGAAGATCGGGAATACGCAAACGAGATCGGCAGCAACGCCGCTGCATTCATCCGCCGGCAGCATAGCGCGAGAGCCACTGGGGCGAGATACGCGAGGCGGTTGAAGCAGATTACTGCCGCGAGAGCGATGCTGGCCGCCGATTAATTTAGCGCGGATTAGTGCCACCGATGGCCGAAAGCGCGGTAGTGGCGATAGGGCCAATAGCCGCCCCAATAGACGGAGACACCGGGGCCCCAATAGGGATACGGGTAAGCATACGGATACGGAGAAGCATACGGATAATAAACCGGCGGCCGAGGCGGTAGGGGCGCGGTGTTGGCATAGGGAGCAGGAGGCGCGCCGAGGGAGGGAGGCGGAGCCTGGTTGTATTCGCCGGGCTCCACGTAGTGGAAAGCTTGCGGCGCGCTTGCGGTGGAGATGGTTGCGGGACCGGTGAGGCGGAAGGTCAATGGCTGTTCGGCAGGGATCACGCTGTCATGATGGCGGGTGACCAGAACGCCCGCGAGGCCGGCGGTACCACCGATAGCTGCGCCGATAGCAGCGCCGGTTCCCCGGCCCGCCATGGCGCCGATGATGGCTCCGAGTCCGGCGGTAGTGGCGACGCGGCCGGCTTCGACAGATCCAGGCGTCGTTCCGCCGCGGCGGCTGACCAGCTGCGACTGAATCGGGACCTGTTGGCCGTCCACCAAAGAAAGGCTGTTCAATTCGATGCTCAGGCGACCGGGACGGTGCGCGTCATGCTTCTCCGCAACAACGACGCGCCCCCCGAGCATTTCGCCGGGTTCGGCAACAACAACGCCGTTGGCGACTAGCGGCGCTTCCAGGGTCGCCGTAAACAAATCGCCGGGCTGGTTTTTATCGGAAGAGAGCGTGCGGTCGACGCGGACGGCTAGATAAGTGCCGGAGGCCAGGGTTAGCTGCGCAGGGATGGGCTGGCTCGGCTGAGGGTAAGCAGGTGGGTTCGGCTCTGCCTGCTGCTGGCTCGGAGGCGGAAGCGGACCCGCGGGGTAGGGTTCCTGGGCAGAGGCGACCGTGGCCACCCCGAACAGTATGGCCGCCGCAGGCCAAACGCCTGCTCTACAATAACCGGATCGCATAAGCACCTCCGTCGTTTGTCTCGACGAAAAGAACAGAGCACGCGTTTCGCCAATGTATCTGCTTTATTGGCAAGCATTTATCGAATGAGCGACCGGTGGCTATGCACCGTTGCGGTTGATTTGAGCCACCCGGTTACTCCATGCGCTTGCGAACGTGATGGACGTAACTCTTGACGGCGACGAGGAAGATGATGATCAAGGCGAGATAGAGCGCCGGCCCCTTGAGCACGGCTATTGCGAAGCCGGCCAAGGCGGCGAAGAGGATCATGGCGGTGCGAAACCCGATCATTGCGAGGGCTCGTTATAGGAGAAGGT
>JBOGMI010000851.1:0-3904 GCA_050746645.1 Bryobacteraceae bacterium
CTCGAACTTTACATGCGCTACCACGCCGCCGAGGACCGCGCCTACCAACGCGCCTCCGCCGAGCTTCAGAAACGCAAGAAAGCACGGCAGTTAGCCGAAATTGGCTTTGCTTCGCAAAAACGCGCCGAAGCCGAAGAATCGCGCAAAGCTGAGAAACACGCGGTCCAGATCGCCACCGCCAAAATGCGAAAACAACGCGAAGAAATGAAGCTCGGCGACGCCATCGCCAAAATGCTGCCCCCCGATTTCGACCTTTCTTCTCTCGACCAGGCTCTTTCGGCCGCCGCCGCCCACCCGACCCCGGTTGGTGCTCCGGGTTTCCATGCAATATAGGGAAAATAAGACAGAATAGTACGGCGTACCTCGAAACCTGCCGCGAAGAAGAAGGGCGCGTGACAGCGCAGGCACTTGAGGCGACCTACCTCCGGGGCCAGCGGACGTAATTGCACCAGTATTTTGGCCCCCTACAAATCCATTAGGTTCTGCGTTATCATATTTGAAAACGCCGTATCGCCAGCCGTTCGGGGTAAGGAGGACCTGGGAATGGGGTTTGAAGTAGGCCAGATCGCCGGGGATTACGAGATCCTCGACATTTTGGGAAAAGGCGGGATGGGGCGCGTGTATCGCGTCCGCAACGTGATCTCGACCCGCGTCGAAGCCATGAAGGCGCTGCTCGCCGACGCGGATACCGAAGGGGGAATGGGCGACCGGTTCCTGGCGGAAATCCGCATTCTGGCGCGCCTGGATCATCCCAACATCGCGAAGTTCTACTCGGCCTTCAAACACGAAAATCAGCTTTTGCTGCTGATGGAGTACGTGGAAGGCTTCACGGTGGCCGAGCGTCTGAAACAGGGAGCGGTTCCACTCGCCGAAGCCGCCGGCTACATCCGTCAGGCGCTTTCAGCGTTGAGCTACGCGCACGCAAACGGAATCATTCACCGCGACATCAAGCCGGCCAACTTGATGGTCACGCCGCAAGGCATCGTCAAATTGATGGATTTCGGCATTGCCAAATGCGAGACCGATCCGGTGCTCACGCGTACCGGGACGACGGTAGGCTCGCTGCTCTATATGTCGCCCGAGCAAGTGCGCGGCGACGCGGCGGACGGCCGTTCGGACCTTTATTCTCTGGGCATTGTGCTGTACGAGCTCACCTCCGGCGGCCGTCCCTTCGAGGCCGACAGCACCTACGGCATCCTTAACGCGCACCTGAACCTTGCCCCGCGGCCGGCGATTGAAGCGAATCCCGCGATTCCCGCGCCGGTGAACGATCTGATTATGACCGCGCTGGCGAAAGACCCGGCACAGCGGTTCCAGAGCGCCGATGCATTCCGGAAAGCGCTGGACAGCGTCGTCCCGCCAACCGCCGCGGCGCAAACGCAAACCATTCCGGCGAAAGCGCAGCCGCTGGCGCCGCCGGCCGGAAAGCGGCGCGGCCATCGCGGGCTATGGATGGCCGCGGGAGCTGTCGTCTGCGTTTGCGTGCTGGCCGCGGCCGCGATCATCGTGCCCAAGCTGCAGTCCAGTTCCGCCGCAACTCGCACGGCTCCCGCGGTGCGGCAGCCGGTTGCCACCGTCGCTACACCGGCGGTTTCGAAGTCCGCGCAACCGGCTGCAGTGCGGATGGAGACAACGCCTCCGCAAGTAGCCTCGAAGCCAGTTTCTGCGCCGCCGGCCTCTTTACCGGCTGTTTCTTCACTGCCCGTCCGGCCGAAACCCTCGCACCGCGCCCGGTTGGCCGAAGCGAAACCCGTTTCGCACCCGAAGACCGCGCCCGCTCAGGCGATTGCTCCCGTCACGCCGCCGCAAACGGCCCCGCCAGTAGCAGTGGCGCAACAAGCCGCGCCGCAAAAGCCTGTGGCGCCCGCCGGGCCTTCGCCGGAGCAGATCGACGCGGTCCGCAACAGCTTGATTCAGTTGCATGCGCGGGCGGACGCCGTATTCGGCGGCTTGAACCGCCTGAGTGCGCAAGAAGCAGCCAACGGACTCGGGTTGCGCCACGATATGGCGGCGTCGGCCAGCCGCCTGACGGCCTATTTACAAGCCGCGGACCGCTCAGCCGGTAACAACGACCTGAACGGCGCGCGAGAGGAGATGGCCCGGGCGGAACAGGAACTTACTAAATTAGAAAATTTTTTGGGAAGATAGGAGGACTTTTCAATGAAATTATTTTCGTGCGTGTTTGCGGCCGCTGTTGCGGTTCTTCCGCTCATGGCGCAAGCTCCGCAGAAGCATCGCGTGGCGGTCTTGGATTTTCAATATGGCGCTGTGATGGGGAGCGTCCAGGCAATGTTCGGTACATCCCAAGACGTGGGCCGGGGTATATCCGACTTGCTGATTAATCGCCTGGTCAATGACGGGACTTACCGTGTGATCGAGCGCAACGCTCTGGACAAGATTCTGCATGAGCAGAATTTTTCCAATAGCGACCGCGCCGACGCTAATACCGCCGCCAAGATCGGTCGCGTGCTCGGAGTGGACGCGATTATCGTCGGCGACATCACGCAATTCGGCCGCGACGACAAGCACACTAACGTCGGCGGCGCCTTCAGCCATTGGACCAGCGGGTACGGCGTGGGCGGCGTAGGCCGTCACAAGGCGAAAGCGATCGTGGAGATCACCGCCCGCATTATCGACGTGAACACCGGCGAGATCCTGGCTTCCGTGACCGGGCACGGCGAGTCGAAGCGCTCTGGAACGAGCCTGCTCGGCGGCGGGGGCAATTGGGGCAACAGCGGCGGCGGCAGTCTGGATATGGGCAGTTCGAATTTTCAGGCCACTATCCTCGGCGAGGCGGTCAAGCAATCCGTAGATCAACTGGCGACCGGATTGGACCACGATGCGGAAAAACTGCAGACAGTGGTGGTCAAAATCAACGGCGAGGTGGCGGATACTACCGGCGGTAACGTCACCATTAATGTGGGTAGCCGCGCGGGTGTGCATACCGGCGAAAAATTGGAGATCGCGCGCGTCACGCGCGTCATTAAAGATCCGGTAACCGGAAAGGTGCTCCGCGCGGTCAAGCAGTCGATCGGCGAAATTCAAATCACGCAGGTGGGCGACACGTATGCGGTCGGCAGTTTTACCGGCTCGGGACAGCCGAAGGTCGGCGACGCGGTAACCAACCTGTCAAACTGACAGGGATGCTCCTGAAGGAAATCCAAGCTGCTCTCGGCGAGAGCGGCTTGGACGGCTGGTTGTTCTTCGACCATCATCGGCGAGACCCGCTCGCCTACCGCATTCTTGGGCTCGAAGACGCCGCCATCCCCACGCGCCGCTGGTATTACTTCATTCCCGCCACCGGCAAGCCGCGCAAGCTCGTGCATCGCATCGAAAGCGGCATGCTCGACAGCGTTCCTGGTATGAAGGATACCTATTCAAGCTGGGCCGAGCAGCAGCGGAAGCTTGGTTCCTTACTGCAAGGCGGGCGGCGGGTCGCGATGCAGTATTCGCCCCGTTGCGCGATCCCTTACGTCTCGCTGATTGATGCCGGAACTGTCGAGCTGGTGCGGGCTTGTGGAGTAGAAATCATCAGTTCTGCGGATCTGGTCCAGCAGTTCGAAGCGCGCTGGACAGACAAGCAGTTGGAGATGCATCTCGAAGCGGGCAAGCGGGTCGATCGCACGCGAGCTGAGGCATTCGCATTTGTTCGCGAACGCCTTAGGGCCAACGTGCCGGTGACCGAGTACGATGTGCAGCAATCTATTCGCGAGCGCTTCTCGCAAGCGGGCCTCACTACCGATCACGGCCCCATCGTCGCCGTAAACGCGAACGCGTCCGATCCTCACTACGAACCGGCGCCCGAACGTACAGCCCGCATCCGGGCCGGCGATCTGCTGCTGATCGATATGTGGGCCAAGCTGGCGAGCCCGAATGCGGTTTATTACGACATCACCTGGACCGG
>JBOGMI010000852.1:0-2404 GCA_050746645.1 Bryobacteraceae bacterium
TGCGCGCCTTCCAGATTTTCGCCCAGCGACCGGCCATTCACGGTGATGCACTCCAGGTGCAACAGGTCGCGTATCTCCGCCAGCAGCGCACGCAGACCGCCGGCATAATAAAAGTCCTCCATCAAAAACGCTCCGGAAGGTCTGATATTCGCCAGTACCGGCACGCGCGCCGAAATGCGGTCGAAAACCTGCAGATCGAGATCGATGCCGCGGCGTCCGGCCATCGCGACCAGATGAATAATCGCATTCGTCGATCCGGCCAGCGCCATATCGGCGGTGATAGCGTTCTCGAAGGCTTCTCTGGCGAGAATATCCGAGGGTTTGAGATCTTCCCAGATCATCTCGACGATGCGCTCGCCGCAGTTCAACGACATGCGCACGTGGTTCGAATCGGGCGCCGGAATGGAAGACGCCCCAGGTAGCGTCATGCCGAGCGATTCCGCAAGCGCCGTCATCGTAGACGCCGTCCCCATCGTCATGCAAAAGCCGGGCGAGCGCGCAATGCCGTCTTCCATCGAATTCCATTCCGCGTCGCTCAGCGTTCCAGCGCAGCGTTCCACCCAGTATTTCCGCAGGTCGGTGCCGCTGCCAAGCGGCTGCCCATTCCAGTTGCCGCGCAGCATCGGCCCGCCAGGCAGATACAGCGCCGGGATGTTCATGCTAATCGCGCCCATCAGCAGCCCCGGCGTGGTTTTATCGCAGCCGCCCATCAGCACCGCACCGTCAATCGGCTGGCTGCGCAGCGCTTCTTCGGTCTCCATGGCGAGGAAGTTCCGGTACATCATCGGGCTTGGCTTCGAATAAGGTTCCGCGATGGAAAATGCGGGGATCTCCACCGGAAACCCTCCTGCTTTCCAAACGCCGCGCTTCACCGCTTCCGCCCGCTCGCGTAGATGATAGTTGCAAGGGTTCATCTCACTCCAGGTATTGATGATCCCGACGATCGGCTTGCCGACAAAATCTTCCTGGCGGTAGCCGATCTGCTTCATCCGCGATCGGTGGCTGAACCCCCACATCGAGGACGAGCCGAACCAGCGGTAACTGCGCAGATCCTCAGGTTTACGCTTCGGGGGTTTCCGTTTCGATTGCATGGGCTTCCTTTTGATTATTCACCTGCCGCCTGCGTCGGGCTGGAATCGCCAGCGACAGCAGCCCGGCCGCCAGCGTACACCCGACCAGAAACCAAAGTCCGGTGTCGAAGCTTCCGGTCTTGGTTTTGAGGTAGCCGAACACGGAGGGACCGATGAATCCGCCGAGACTGCCGAGTGAGTTAATCAGTCCGATGGCTGCCGCCGCGGCCGAGCTGCCGAAGAAGGCGGTCGGAAGTGTCCAGAAAGCCGGAAGATAGGCTCGAGCGGCAGCACCGGCCAGGCAGAAGAACCCGATAACCAGCGCGATCCGGTCGCCGGAAAGAATGGCGAGTGCAAGCGCGCATCCGGCGAGCAGGATGGGCGCGGCGGTGTGCCACCGATACTCGCGGCGCCGGTGCGCTGAGTAGCCGGCCAGGAAGATTCCCGCCATGCCGAATATATAGGGCAGGATCGTGACCGCTGTTCGCCATGCGACCGACATGCTCGTCATGCGATTCGTAATCGAGGGAAAGAAGAAGATCAGCCCTTGATTCCCGCTGACGATCAGGATGTAAATCACGATGAGCAGCAGAACATATTTGTTGCGAAAGGCTTCGATGAGGCGCACGCGCTGGGCCGCCGTTCGCGCCTCTCTTTCCCTCTGTAATTCGCCTTCGAGCCAGTCCTTCTCCTCTTGCGAAAGCCATTTAGCCTGGCTCGGAAGATCGGTCAGATAGAACAGGGTGACCAATCCCATCAGGATGCAAGGCAGCCCTTCGAGAATGAACACCCAACGCCAGCCCGCCAGGCCGTGCCAATGAACAGTTTCGAGAATCCATCGCGAAAGCGGCACGCCGATCACGATCGAAAGCGGCTGGGTCATCATGAAATACGCTTTCGCGCGGGAGCGGTCTTCGAACGTGAACCAATGCGACAAGTAAACGATAATCCCGGGGAAAAAGCCGGCTTCGGCAAGCCCGAGCAATAGACGCGCTGCGTAGAATTGATGCCGTAGCGGAATGCCGCCAAAGAACGAAGTACCGATGAAACCGGTCACTGTCGCGACG
Organism: Bryobacteraceae bacterium; assembly: GCA_050746645.1. GTDB lineage: Bacteria > Acidobacteriota > Terriglobia > Bryobacterales > Bryobacteraceae > Bog-105. Next base: position 2,138 of record JBOGMI010000852.1, read on the forward strand.
ATGCCCCACGAAACCATGATCCGCGCCAGCCATTTGCGCGCGCTCCAGCGCTCTACCAGCAGGGCGCCCGGTATTTCGAGCACAAAATATCCCAGAAAGAAAATGCCCGCTCCGAAGCCGATGACGGCGTCGGTCAAGTGCAGATCCGTTTGCATCTGCAGCTTGGCGATGCTCAAGTTCGCCCGGTCCAGATAGGCGAGCAGGTAGGCGAACATCAAGTACGGAATCAGCCGCCTCGTAATCCGCGCGCGCGTACGCACGGCTACA
>JBOGMI010000853.1:0-1732 GCA_050746645.1 Bryobacteraceae bacterium
TCGTGGATGACATCCTCGATTTCACTTCCAGCGAGGAAGCATTAGGCAAACCCGCCGGGAGCGATCTGCGCGAAGGCAAGGTGACACTGCCGGCGATTTATGCCCTCCAGGATGCTTCCATCGAAGAGCGGCGCTTGCTCGAATCCGTTCTCGCCGACGGCGGCTACGAGCGCACTCCCTTCGCCCGGATTCTCGCCATCGTGGAGCGTCATCACGCCATCGAACGCGCCTACGAGCGCGCCCATTCGTTTACCGAAAGATCGCGAGCCATTCTCGGGGAATTCCCGGAATCGGCCGCCCAGCGCTCGCTCGCGGCCATCGTGGACCTGATTACTGAGCGAAGCTCGTAATCGTTCCAGGCGCGGGTAACCAAGACCAAGCGTCGAGACGAGTCTCGACGCGGCACGCACGAGTGCGTGCGCCACAGGCTGGAGGATTGTCTCACTGCCGAATCCCGAAACGCGACTCCCGCGGGCAAAGTCGATCATATTAGGTGGCTTTGCGCCGCAAAACGATATCGTGCCTCAGAACAAACTCCCGCCTCCCCACAAATTTTCCCGCGCCTTTCGCGGCTATCCCTGGATCTTCTTTATCATCTATATCGTCGGCGCGATCTTCCTCTTCTATCTGCTTCCGCACTGGATGGCCAAACCGACCACACGTGAAGTTTCTTACACTAAGTTCCTGGGGCAAGTCAACGCGGGCCGGCTGAACAAGGTCGAAATCACGCCTACCGAGCTCATCGGCACCGCGAAGAGCAAGGCGGTCAAGACCCACAAGATCTCCTCGGTCATTAAGGCATCGCGCGTGCCGGGTATCAGCTCGCAACCGCTGATGGACGCCCTCAAACGGCAGCATGTCGAGATTTCGGGCAAGATGAACAAGGGGCCTTCAGCCTGGTCCTGGATTATCTCTTTTCTCCCGTTTCTGATCATCATCGCGATTTTCGCCTGGGGATTCCGCCGCGCCAAGCAGAACATGGGAGGCCCGCTGAAATTCGGCAATCGCGCCAAAATATATGACCGTTCGACGCAATCGCGGGTGACCTTCGCCGATGTAGCAGGAATCGACGAGGCGCGCGCCGAACTACAGGAGGTGGTCGATTTCTTGAAGACGCCCGCCAAGTATCGCCGCCTCGGGGGCCGCATTCCCAAAGGAGTCTTGCTGGTGGGAGCGCCGGGTACGGGCAAGACGCTGCTGGCGCGCGCGGTCGCCGGCGAAGCCAAAGTTCCGTTTTTCTCCATGTCCGGTTCTGAATTCGTGGAGATGTTCGTGGGGGTGGGCGCGGCCCGCGTGAGGGAACTCTTCGAGGAAGCCAAGAAGCGCTCGCCTTGCATCATCTTCATCGACGAACTGGACGCGATCGGGAAATCCCGCTCTTCCGGCCGCGGCATGATCATGAGCCATGACGAGCGCGAGCAGACGCTCAATCAATTGCTGGTCGAAATGGATGGCTTCGATCCCACCACCCACGTCATCATCATGGCCGCCACGAATACGCCTGAGGTGCTGGATCCGGCTTTGCTGCGCGCGGGAAGATTCGATCGGCAGGTGGTCATCGACCGGCCCGATATCGCGGGCCGCGAGGCGATTCTGGCGGTGCATGCGAAGAAACTCAAGCTGGCGCCCGAGGTCGATCTGCGCGTGATCGCCGCGCGCACGCCCGGAATGGTCGGCGCCGATTTGGCGAATATCATCAACGAGGCCGCGCTGCTGGCGGCACGGCGCGACG
>JBOGMI010000854.1:0-1184 GCA_050746645.1 Bryobacteraceae bacterium
GTGGTGGGCGCTGACCGCATCGCCGCCAATGGCGACGTGGCCAATAAAATCGGCACCTATAGCGTTGCCGTGCTGGCCAAGGAGAACCGCATTCCTTTTTATGTCGCCGCGCCGGTCTCTACGCTCGATCTGACGCTCTCTTCGGGCGAGAAGATTCCGATCGAGGAGCGTGCAGCGAAAGAAGTAACCCACCTTAACGGCGTGCCCGTTGCGCCTGACGGCATTCAGGTGGCGAATCCTGCTTTCGACGTCACTCCACATCGGTATGTATCGGCGATTATCACCGAGCGGGGCGTCGCGACCGAACCCTATACCGAAACGCTTCGCCGGCTTTCGGAAGCGGCCGGGCGCGGCTGAACGATGCGCCTGATGCCAGCGGCCGTTCATCCCACCCCGCCGGGAGAGAAAAAGGTGGCTAAGCCGGCATCTGCTCGGCGGGATTGGGGAATAGCTGCGGCGATCGCGGCGCCGCCGCTCCTGCTGATTCTATTGATTCCGCCGCTGCAGCTCGGCGAAATTCTGCAAATCGTGGGAGTAACCGGCCTTACCCACACCGGACTTTTCGATTGGATCGCGAGTACTCCGGATTCGGCGCCATTGAACTTTCTGGCGCAATTCCAGCTCCTCGCCCTGTTCGGAAACACCCGCTTCGGCGCCAGAATTCTTTCTTTCGTGTTTGCGCTTGCGGCATGTTACTTGTTCCTGCGCTGGGCCAGGCGAATCCCGCTGCAACGGCCCTGTCTGGCGCTTGCCGCATTCCTTCTGCTGCCGCTGCACTATCTGCTGGCCACGAAAGGGCAACCGTTCGAACAAGGATTATTTCTTTCCCTGGCGGCAACGCTTTGTTTCTTTTCGCTGATCGGCCGGCAAACGGTCCTGCGAGCCGCGATGTATGCCGGGCTGCTGCTCCTCTGCCTGTACACCAGTCCTTATTCTTTTCTGCCCGCGGTGGGCCTGCTCGCGGCCCTGTTTGTGTTTGTGAATCGGGCGCACGAGCGGCGCGCTTTGTGGTTTGTGCTTGCCGCGACGGCGGTTCCGGTTTTGCTGTTTCTGCCGCATTTGGTTTGGGCACACGGGCACACGGCGGCGGATTGGCTCTTTGAGCCGGCAAGCTTTCCGGCTGGAACGCCCACATTCCTGCAGCCGCTCTATGCGCTCGCCGCGCAAGGCTGGGCCGCTTGCGG
>JBOGMI010000855.1:0-1616 GCA_050746645.1 Bryobacteraceae bacterium
GCGTTCAAGAAGGATGGGCTGCTGATCATCACCTTCGACGAAGGAGGGATTAGCGTTACCGTCAATCCAACTACGCACGCGATCGGATTCAGCGGCGACGCCAGCTCCTGCTGCGACGAACAGCCCGGCCCCAATTCGGCTAACGGTGCCGTTTTTGGAACGCCATCGCAAGGGCCCGGCATCATCGGCCCCGGCGGCTGCCTGACCGGAGAAGTCCTGATCTCGCGCTTCATCAAGCCGGGGACGGTTTCAACGGTTCCCTACAACCACTACGCGCAGCTCAAGAGCATTGAAGACAATTTCGGGCTTCCGCTACTCGGCTACGCGGCGCAACCGGATCTGCAGGGCTGGGGCGGCGATGTCTTCACCAATCCCGGCGGTTGAAGTCTGCGGGCGGGATGGCGGCCTGACGGCCCCTCCGGTTTCATGTGAGCGGCGGCGCGAGGCACACACCGCAGCCCCTATCATCCCGCCCGCACTGATCAGCGCCGCCGGAAACGCAAAAAGTTACTGGCGCCTTACTCATAAGTCAGTAGATTAGGGAACAAATGGCAACGACTGCTGTCCAAGCTTACATGAAGATCGATGGTCGGACGTTGGCCCGCGAGACGCTGGAAGCGATGCGCTTCATGGCGCTGGACCGGCTGGCGGAGGGCGAGTCGCCGGCGGCGATCTCGGCGTCGTTCGGGATGCACCGGACCTGGGCGTACAAGGTGCAGTTGAAGGCCCGCGGCCGGGGCAAGGGCAAACGCGCGGTGCAATTGCGGAGGGCACCCGGGCGCCGCCGGACGCTGACGGATGCGCAGGAGCGACAGGTGTTCCGGTGGGTCAACGGCAAGAACCCGCGGCAGTACGGCTTCGACTTCGGGTTGTGGACCCGCCAGATCGTGGGGGAGCTGATCACGCAGCGTTTTGGCGTGACGCTGAGCTTGGCTTCGGTGGGGGCGATCTTGGCGCGAGTCGGGCTGACGCCGCAGAAACCGCTGCAGCGGGCCTACCAACGCGACCCGGAAGCCATTACGCACTGGCAACGGGAGACCTACCCCGCCATCGCACGCCAGGCCAAGCGCGACGGGGCGGACATCTCCTTTTGGGATGAGTCCGGGTTCCGCGCCGATGCGGTGCACGGCAAGACTTGGGGCGCCAAGGGCCAGACACCCGTGGTCGACGTGCCGGGCCAACGCCAAGGCATCAGCGCCGCGTCGGCGGTCAGTGCCAAGGGGGCGTTCTGGTTCACGACCTACAAGGGTGGCCTCAATGGCGACTTGTTCGTGACCTTCCTGCGGCGCCTGATGCGTGGTCAGCGCAAGCCACTGCACCTGATCCTCGACAACCTGCCCGCGCACAAGACCCGCGCCGTCAAAGCTTATGTCGCCAGGCTGAAGGGCAAGTTGTCGTTGCACTTCCTGCCTGGCTACGCACCAGAGTTGAATCCGGATGAGTTGGTTTGGAGCCACGCCAAGCGCACCGGCAACGCTCGCCGCCCGCTCCGCGCCGGCGAACGACTCGAAGATCGCATCCAGTTCCAGTTGGCCGACATGGCGGCACGGCCAGACCTGATCCGTTCGTTCTTCAGGCATCCAAGTGTTGCCTATATTACTGACTGCTGAGTAAGC
>JBOGMI010000856.1:0-1051 GCA_050746645.1 Bryobacteraceae bacterium
CTGAGCCTGCGGCTGCAGCGGGAAGTGGGGAAGAATTCGGGGCGGATCCGTATCATACCGGTCTGCGAGCAGGATTTGAAAGAGATGTGGGTGCTCGATCAGTATCGGCTGGATGCCGACGAGCTGAAGCAGCGCGCCGAAGCGGAGAAGCCGCGGCTGCGGGTCTTGGGACAGGAGGAGTAAGTGGACCTGATCCCGGTCACAGACCTGAAGCAGTGGGCGTATTGCCAGCGTATCGTGTATTACAACCGCACGATGCCGGGGATCGGCAAGCCGACGTTCAAAATGAAGGAGGCGCTGGCGGCGCAGGATCTGGTGGAGAGCCTGGAGATGCGGCGGGGCCTGCAGGCGTATGGGCTGGCGGGAGCGCGGCGGCGTTTCGGCGTGTGGCTGAGCGATGCGGATCTGGGGCTGTCCGGGAAGGCAGACTTGGTGCTCGAGGCGGAGAACCGTGTGGCCGTGGTCGATTTTAAGCTGACGGGCGGGGAAGTGGGTGAGAACCACCGCATGCAGTTGGCGGGGTATTCTCTCCTTGCGGAAAAGGCGTATGGGTTGCCGGCTGGCGTGGCGTTTTTGTATAGAATCCCCGATAATCGGGTGTTTGCGGTGGAAGTAACGGAGGATCTGCGTGCGGTGGTGAGGGCGGCTGTGGCCGAGATCCGAGAGACTGCGGAGCAGCAATGGTGCCCGCCTCCCACGACGGTTCGCGGGCGCTGCGCTGAGTGCGAATATGCCAATTACTGCGCGGACATTTGGTGAGCGATGTTCGCAGATTGGCAGGAGTTGGCAGCAATCGGACGATCTGCGCGCTTTTGGACCTGCCGAGCTTGGGGAAGTAATTGATATGATTGGATTTGGCGAGCGGTAGTAATTGACGCCCCTTCGCGAAGGGGACTGAAACGTAAGAAGCAGCAGCTCTTAGCTGTCAGCTTTTGGCGGTAGTAATTGACGCCCCTTCGCGAAGGGGACTGAAACTCAGATTTTGTGCTTGATAAACCGCAGCCCGAGCAAGGTAGTAATTGACGCCCCTTCGCGAAGGGGACTGAAACTC
>JBOGMI010000857.1:0-2992 GCA_050746645.1 Bryobacteraceae bacterium
CGCAAGAAACCGCAAGCGAAGCTTTCGTTTCCGAAGCTTCAGCGCTATGATGAATGCCACTGGTCTCTTTATGCGTATGCGGGTTTGGGTCTGTGGCATTGCTTGCTTGGCGACGGGCGCGATTGCCGCTGCTGCGGCCACCCCTCCCAAGCGAACACCGCATAAGGTGACTTTTTATCCGGCGATCGCTCGGATCCTGTACAAAAACTGCACGTCCTGCCACCGGCCCGGCGAGCCCGCCCCGTTCTCCTTGCTTTCCTACCAAGACGCGAAAAAGCATGCTTTAGCCATCGCGAAGGCGACCAAACGGGGCTCCATGCCTCCCTGGCTACCCGAGAAAGGCTACGACGATTTTAAGGGCGCGCCCAGCATCACCGATGCGCAGATTGCGCTCATCGGCAAGTGGGTCCGTGATGGGAGCCTGGAGGGCAATCCCGCCGATGCGCCCGCGCCGCCAAACTATACCTCCGACTGGCAGTTGGGCCCTCCCGACATGATCTTGCACGTGAAGTATCCCTATAAGGTGCCCGCCGTCGGAAAGGACCGCTTTTGGAATTTTGTGCTTCCGGTTCCGGTAAAAAAGCCGCGTTGGGTGCGGGCCGTCGCCATCCGCCCAAACGATCCGATGATCTTTCACCATTGCAACGCGGTCATTGACCGGTTGGGTGTTGCCAAGCGGCGGGAAGTGGTGCCGGGCGCAGGCTATCCGGGGATGGACCTGAACGCAAGAGGGACTTCCTACAACCCCGATGGCGACTTTATGTCCTGGAAGCCCGGAGGGAAACCCTTTGTCGCACGTCCCGGCATGGCTTGGCTCGCCACCCCGGGAATGGACCTGATCCTGAACGCCCACCTGCACCCCATGGGTATGACGATGCCTGCCGATCCAGAGGTTGGCCTTTACTTCACCAATACGCCCCGCACAAAATATCCGATTTTGTTGGAACTGGAGCATGACGGCGCCATCGATATCCCCGCCGACGATAAGGATTACGTGATGACGGACAACTTCCGATTGCCCGAAGACTCATATGTGCTCGCGGTTTACCCTCATTGCCACATGGTGTGCCATGTGGTCGAGGGTTATGCCACTCTGCCGGATGGCAAGCGCAAGTGGCTCATTCGCATTCCCGATTGGAACATGATGTGGGATGCCGTTTACAGTCTGAAGAAGCCGCTCCTTCTCCCCAAAGGGACCGTGCTTTCGATGCGCTTCCACTACGACAATTCGAGCGGTAACCCGCAAAACCCGAATAAGCCGCCCAAAGAGATCGTGGGCGGCGACACCGCTCACAACGAGATGGGCGATCTCTGGTTTCAACTGCTGCCGGCGGCTCCAGGCGATCACCGCAGGGAGATCCATAACGCGTGGGTAAGGCAGCGCTACCAAAAATACCCGAACGACTTCGACGCCAACTACAACATGGGGAACATTAGGCTCACCGAGAAGAAACCGGCCGAGGCCATTCCCTTCTTTCAAAAGGCCGCCCAGCTACAACCGGAGAGCGTTCTCGGCCCGATGGGCCTGGGAGATGCCTATTTTGCGGAATTGAAGCTGCCCGAGGCCGAACAGCAGTTTCGAAAGGCTCTCTCGATCGATCCCAAATCCCCCGCCGTCCTATTGAATTTGGCCAGCGTAGATGCCGAATTGGGGAACTTAGATGAAGCAGTCAAAGGCTTTAAACAGGTGCTGGCCGAACACCCGGACTACAAGAACGCACGAAACCGTTTGGGCGATGTGCTGTTTGCCTGGGGCGACGAGCTGGCAAAATCCGGCAATAACCAGCAAGCCGCCGAGCGGTATAGCGAGGCCCTGGTCTACCTTCCGAAGAATGTCGCTTTGCACACCAGCCTCGGGGCGGCATTCGCACGGCTGGGGCAGATGGATAAAGCCCGCGCTGAACTGCAGGCGGCCGTGCGCATCAATCCGAACTTCGCACCCGCCCAGAAACTGCTGGCCGCCATCGGTCAGTAGGGGTACCGATAGTAGCCGGCGCGCACCTCTTCCGGTATGCGGTTCCGGTTGGCGGCTCAGACGACTGTCATTCAATTGCATTACAATACACGAAGGAGACTTCTCGATGCATACAAACGCGTTGGTACAGGCACGGATTGATCCTGCTGTAAAGGAACGTGCGGCGGCGGTGCTCGAGGAGCTGGGAATGACAGTCTCGGATGCAGTGCGCATTTTGCTGACGCGGACGGCCAACGAAGGGGCGCTTCCGTTTGCATTGGCGAATGATGCTGCGCACGATGCGTGGTTTCGTGCCAAGGTACAGGAAGCTCTGGACGATCCCGGCCCCGCGATCCCGCACGAAGAAGTGGAAACGTACTTCGCCAAGCGGCGCGCCGCCGCGCGGCACCGGGTGCGCTAGCCGATGCGTCTAGAGTGGTCTGCCTTCGCGCAGGCCGATCGCGAAGCGATCTTCGATTACATCGAGGCGGACAGCCTGCGGGCCGCTGTCGCCGTGGACGACCGCATCCGGGCACAGATCGAGAAATTGAAGACCTTTCCAGAGCTGGGCCGCCGTGGACGCATCGAGGGAACGCGCGAGCTGGTCATCGATCACACACCTTACATCGCGGCCTATCGCATCACAGGCGATACTGTGCGGATTTTGCGCGTGCTGCACGGCGCCCGACGCTGGCCCGAAGAATTGCCCGATGAATCACGGTCCTGATCTCTTGGGAATAGGCACAAGTTGGAGTGGCTGGACCAATTGTCTCAGCACCCGGTTTTCAGCGGCGAAGATATCATTCCCACTCAATCGTCCCCGGCGGCTTGTGCGTCAGATCGTAAAACACCCCGCAAACTCCATCCATCCGCAGTAGCCGCGCCGTGAGCTGCTCCACCATTTCGGGCCCCATGAGCACCGCATCCGCCGTCATCCCGTCCACCGATTGAATGGGCCGCAAGACAACGGATTCGCGTTGTTCTTCTGTGCCCACCGGAAGCAGCACCACCGGGAACTGCCACACGCGGTCTTCGAAG
>JBOGMI010000858.1:0-7212 GCA_050746645.1 Bryobacteraceae bacterium
ATCTTATATTTACTCCCGCTACCGCGAAAAATTAGAATCGCTCTGGGCCGGCAACGGGGCCGAACCATAACTCATTGGTTCGCGCTCAGGTACGCACGCATTGGAGAACAGCCTAGCTGATCGAAACTGTTGTCCATCCCCAGTTTCCGGCTACCCAGCGCGCACGAAACATTCGAACGCGGTCTCCGTCTCTGTTGTCACGCCTCCGAATATTCCTAATGACGGTCGGTGACGCGCCCGGCAGTTGAGCCGACGAATTTCACTGCTTTCGATACCGTTGGCAACGTGACGGCGAGCAACCAGGTGACAGCGGGCCAGACGTACTCGTTTGCCTACGGCTACAATCTTGCAGGCGCGCTGACGAGCGAGACCTATCCGTCGGGGCGCGTGGTGAATACAACCTACGATGGAGCGGACCGGCCTTACACGCTATCCGGTATTTTTGACGCGCAAAATACGAACTACATCACGCAAACGTCGTACTGGCCGAACGGCGGGATTTACTTCTTCGTGCGCGGAAACAACATCTGGCACGCAGCTTCCTACAACAACCGGCTGCAGCAGACCGAAAGCTACGAGGCGATCAACAACAGTTCGGGGGCCATGCTGCTGGTCTCCTGCCCGGACTGGGGCGTCAACGATGACCACAACGTCTACGACATCTGCCCGCACGCCAGCGGGACCAACGATAACGGCACGCTGCAGAGCAATACCGAGTTTAACGGCGGTCCGGGCTATCCTCAGTTTTTGACGTTCAATCAGAGTTTTTCCTACGACAACGCCAACCGGCTGATTTCGGCCGGCGATTCGGGCGGCTGGTCGCGCAACTTTGCCTACGATCAATACGGAAACATGTGGGTAACGGGGGCGCAGGGCGTGGGAATCTCGGGGAATATGCCGACTATGGACATGTTCAACAGCAAGAACCAGGTCAGCTATTTCAGCTACGATGCGGCGGGCAATCTTCTTTCGGTCAACGGCGATACGGCAGCGTACGATGCCGAGAACCGTATGACGTCGGCTTACGATCCGGTGACGCACAACACGGAAACGTATCTCTACGACGGCTCCGGCCAACGCGTGGAGAAGACCGGCCCTGCGGGCACGACTGTTTACGTCTACGACGCCTTCGGCCAGTTGACGGCGGAATACTCCACGACACAGAACACGTCTCCCTGCACCACGTGCTACCCCAGCTACGATTACCTCGGCAGCGTCCGCCTAGTCACGGATCAAAATGGGAGCGTGGTCGCCCGGCACGATTATCTGCCTTTCGGCGAAGAGGTTCCAGCGAATACGGCCGGCCGCAACTGGCAGTGGGGCTTGACGACGGATACGGAGCAGAAATTCACCGGCCAAATCCGCGACAACGAAACGGGGATGGATTATTTCAATGCCAGGTATTTTACCAATGCGCTCGGCAGGTTCAACAGCCCCGACTCGGCCAACAAAAGGGCCGATCCCACGAATCCGCAGACTTGGAACGCATATGCATATGCCGGAAATAATCCCCTAGCCAACGTGGACCCGACGGGAATGGATGCTTGTGATCCCAATAACGACTCAAACTGCGTACCGGATCCTGACACCGATCCTGGAGACTATGCCCGGTACGTGGACCAGCAGATGGGCGATAACCAGAATGATCCCATGCAGGGCACTTGTATCGTCGACGGCGCGCAGGTGAGCTGTGGAATGGCGTTGAATATTTTAGACGAAGGGGCGGCCGTGCAGTGCCCTAACAATGTCTGCGCGGGTTGGGAGACAGATTCAAACGGCAATCCCAGCTATGTAACCTTTCAAGCTTTTGACGACGGCACCTCCGGCTACTATACGCCTGGACTCGCCCCACAACAGAATACTTGCTCCGCCGCACTCAGCGTCGCTAAGCAAGATCGTGGAGCGATTGTTCGAGCGAATGCCTATTGGTCCGTGCTATCGGCGGCTTCCGAGAGACATAGCATCGCCCCGAGCCTGCTAGGTGCTATCGGCGTTCGAGAGAGCGGCTTTAGAAATGTTTCTGAAATAGGCGGTGGCTTCGGCAGGGGGGTCTTTCAATTGACTGTTAAAAAAGGATCGGGAGTTACTGAGGCTCAGGCCTTTAATGTGCCATGGGCCGCAACTTTCGCGGCTAATATGCTGTCTTCAAATAGCGCCTATCTTGCGAGTCACTTTCCGTCATTTACCTCGTCTCAGCTTCTGCAGGCCACGGCTGCCTCCTACAATATAGGCCGTGGTGGAATCAGCGGTAATCCTAATACCATTGATGTTGGTACTAGATACAATAACTATGGCAGCAATGTGGTCAATCTGATGACTTGTTTTTGACGCCGTGACAGCTATTTTATTTTTGGTTGGTCGGGTATGCTCTATATTCGCGTGCTTGTAAAATATATTGTCTTAGCTTTGGGAATCACGATGTTTGTTCCGTTGACGACAATATCGGCTCCAATTCGCTCCACGGCTGTCTCTATTCAGCACGTGAAGCATTTTTTACAGCGGTATTTGCGCGACCCATTAGGTTTTGATACAAGTACAAGAATTGCTGTAGCATCGGTCGCTACTAAAGGTAGCGAATCGAAGGAGTTTATCGTTTACGTATCAGGTGAGAATTGGTGTGGAAGTGGAGGATGCACCTTGTTAGTACTCACGCCGGTCGGCGCATCATATAAAATAATCGGGAGGACGACCATTGTGCAGCTTCCCATACGAATTCTCCGCAGCACTACGCACGGCCGCCCTGAGATAGGTGTACGCGTCCAGGGCGGCATTATGGAGCCTGGATACGAGGCCATACTGCCATTCGACGGCAGGCGGTACCCGAGTAACCCCTCGGTGCCGCCCGCCAGGCGGTCTCATAATGCAGATATTGGCAAGATCCTAATTCCGACAACAGAGCAGGGGATGCGGCTATATAAATAGAGACGGCTCAGGCGGCTTAGGACAGACCACTTGTTTCCATATGTCGACGATAGTTAGTGATCCTGGACAGTGTTACATAACTTTTTAAAGTCTTATGACTGCTGCAAAGGGCGTGGCAATGTTACTTATATCGCGACGCTTCCGGCAGTGTGCCTGGACTCCCAGCCTTTCATCGTGGCCGAGGCGAGCGGAGCATATTATGCGGCGATCGATCAGACGGTACACAAGCTGTATGTGAGCGGCAGCCAGTGGGTCGATCTGAATATCACGGCGGCACGGGCACGACCGGCGCACGGGGAAAGTGGTCGGGTTATGATTCTGACTTTGTGTCGGCGACTCCAGTGAAAGGTTGCGCACTTGTGGATATGGAGACATATAGGTTGTTGCCAGGGGGAAATGTGGACGGAGGCAGTAAAATCCGAGAGGAGCAGCTTGGAGGAACGACTGTAATATAGATGCGGGCATTCGCTCGTGTGGTCATCCCCGGAATCGCTTATCACGTGACGCGGCAATTATCGTCAGGACATGTTTGCCACGCGACGAGGAGCGCGAAACCTATTTGGGTTACGTCGCGAGTCCTGCATTGGCCTACGGTCTGGAATTCTACGGTTGGTGCCTAATGACGAATCACGTCCATTGGATCTTTCTGCCGAGACACGAGATGGCCATGGCCCAAGCGTTTCGGCGCGCACACTCGCGGTTTGCGGGCTACGCGGGGAGTGATCCGCCGCTCGCGATTCGACCGCCTCGCCGGTCTGGCGCTTTTCATCGGTGTTGTCGGCAAACTCTATTGCTATGACGTCTGGCAATTAACGCGTTTCTATCGCATTTCCGCATTTGTCGGTCTCGGCCTCCTGCTGCTGGCGGCGTCTTACATCTACTCCCGCTTCCGGGAGAAGTTGGAAGTGCTGTGGGCCGGCAACGGAACACAACCATAGGCCTCGTATCTTCCGTCTCGAGTTCAGCATCATAGTCACAGTTTTTGAAATTTATTTTGCTTTTAGATCCAGCGCTTTAACCCGCCCCTCCCTCTCCTCCCGCACGCCCGCCCCACACACTCGACACCGTAGAGCAGGCGTTTTCGCCTGCCACCGTACGCCCTCTGGATACAACATCATGGCTACTGCCAAACAAATCGCGGCCAACCGCCGCAACGCACAAAAATCCACTGGCCCCAAGTCCGTCGAGACCAAGGCCAAAGTATCGCAGAATGGCGTCAAGCACGGCCTCTGCGGCCGCTTCCGCGTCCTCCCGGAACTCGAAAAGCAGGAAGAGTTCGACGCTCTCCTGAACCAACTCATGGAAGACGAGCAACCCGTCGGCCAGGCCGAAATCGAGTTGGTCGTCAAAATGGCCAAGCACACCTGGCTCGCCGATCGCGCCCTGCGTTTCCAGAACCAATGCTTTGCGCTCGAGCCGAAATCTCCCGAGCAGGTGAAGAAAGGCGAAATCCCTGTCGGCGTCGACTTAACTTACCTCCAATACTACGTTCGCTACCACGCCGCGCAGGACCGTGCCTATCAGCGCGCCTCGGCCGAGTTTCAGAAACGCAAGAAAGCACGGCAATTAGCCGAAATTGGCTTTGCTTCGCAAAAACGGACTCAGGCCGAAGAATCCCGCAAATCCGAAAAGCACGCCGTCCAGATTGCCATCGCCAAGATGCGCAAACAACGCGAAGAAATGAAGCTCGGCGACGCCATCGCCAAAATACTTCCTCCCGATTTCGACCTTTCTTCCCTGGACCAGGTCTTTTCCGCCGCCACAGCTCATCCAACTCAGCAAGTTCGAAGAAATTTAGCGACCGAGTGACATGCTTCCGAAGTCTGCCTGCCATTCTCCGTTTGCGAACGGACGCGCAAACCGGAAGACTGGATTCGAATTTTAGCTCCTCGAATACTATGGAAGGGCATGCGCGCTGCCCTGTTTACACGCGAATATCCGCCCCACGTCTATGGCGGCGCGGGAGTACACGTTGAATATCTCAGCCGCGAGCTGGCCAGGAAGATCGAAGTCGAAGTGCATTGCTGGGGCGAACAGCAGAGCGACGAGGGCGATCTGCACGTCCGCGGCGCGCAGCCCTGGAGCGAAATCTCCGACGGCACGAAGGAGAAATTCAAAGGCGCGCTCGAAGCCTTCAGTCTGAATCTTACGCAAATCAAGGCGCTGCAAGGGATCGACATCGTACACACGCATACCTGGTACGTGGCGATGGCTGGCTTTCTGGCAAAGAAGCTGTACGGTGTGCCGTTTGTCCTCACGACACACAGCCTGGAGCCTCTACGCGCCTGGAAAGCGGAGCAGCTTGGCAGCGGTTATGCGCTTAGTTCCTGGATGGAACGAAGCGCGATTCTGGATGCCGACGCGGTGATCGCGGTGTCTAAAGAAGCCCGGGAAGATGTTCTGCGCGTATATCCGATTCCGCCCGAGCGCGTGCATGTCATTTATAACGGAATTGATCTGGAGGAGTACCGCAGAACAAGCGATACAACCGCATTGCAAACCTATGGCGTCGATCTGTCGGTTCCCTACGTGCTGTTTGTGGGCCGCATCACGCGCCAGAAAGGCGTGACGCATTTGGTGGATGCGATTCGCTATCTGCCGCCGGACACGCAAATCGTGCTGTGCGCGGGTGCGCCGGACACGCCGGAGATCGCCGCCGAAATGCGGGAAAAAGTGGAGCAGGCGCGCGCGGCGAATCCACGCGTGGTCTGGATCGAAAGAATGGTGACCAAACCGGAAGCGATCCAGCTTTACAGCAATGCGCGCGTCTTCTGCTGCCCGTCAGTATACGAGCCGTTCGGGATTATTAATCTGGAAGCGATGGCTTGCGGAGCGCCGGTGGTGGCGAGCGCTACCGGCGGCATCAAAGAAGTTGTCGTGGACGGCGTGACCGGATATTTGGTCCCGTTCGCGCAGGACGCCGCGACCGGTTTTCCATCGCGGCCGGAAGAGTTTGCAAAAGATCTGGGAAATAAACTGTCGCAATTGCTGGCCGATCCCGAACGCTGTCGGACGTTCGGCGCGGCCGGGCGAAAACGTGTGGAGGAGACATTCAGTTGGAGCTCGATCGCGGATCGGACCATCGCGCTATATCGCGAGTTGATCGAAAAGAAGCAGGGCGCGAGCGCGTCATTATCGAAGGCATAACGCCGAAAGTAGACGGCGGCAGATTTCCGGCCAAGCGGACGGTGGGCGATGTGGTTCGCGTGGAGGCGGACGTGTTCGCCGATGGCCACGACGCCATTCTGGCGGCACTGCTGTACCAGCATGAAAGCTCGCCCGACTGGCGCGAGGCGCCCATGCAGCCGCTGGTGAACGACCGCTGGTTCGGCGAGTTTCGGGTAACGGAGCTGGGCCGCTACCGTTACACCATTCTCGGCTGGGTGGATCATTTCGAAACCTGGCGGCGCGATCTGCTGAAGCGCATCGAAGCCGATACCGATAGCGCGATGGATTATCAGATAGGAGCGGATCTGATCGAGCAAGGCGCCGCCCGTGCAAAAGAACCGGATGCCGGATGGCTGCGGAATCGCGCCGTGGCGCTGCGCGGCGAAGAGAACCGGCAGCAGCACCGAGCCGATGGAACCGATGCGGCGCTCGACGAGACGATGAAGCGCTATCCCGATCACAGCCTCGCCTCGCGGTTCGAGCGCGAGCTCGTGCTGGTAGTCGATCCGGTGCGCGCGCGCTTTAGCTCCTGGTACGAAGTGTTTCCTCGATCAACGGCGCTCGAGCCGGGAAAGCACGGCACGTTTGCCGATTGCGAAGCGCGCCTGCCGTATATTGCCGCCATGGGCTTCGACGTGGTGTATCTGCCGCCCGTTCATCCCATCGGCAAGACTTTTCGCAAGGGCAAGAACAACGCGACCGTTGCCGAGCCCGGCGAGCCCGGGAGCCCCTGGGCCATCGGCGGCGGCGAGGGTTGGCACAAAGCCGTGCATCCGCGCTTGGGAACCTTGCAGGATTTTCAGCGCTTCGTCAAGCGGGCGGCGGACTTCGGCATGCAGGTGGCCATCGACATTGCGTTCCAGGTTTCGCCCGACCATCCTTATGTAAAGGAGCATCCCGAATGGTTCCGCAAGCGCCCGGACGGGACCATTCAATACGCCGAAAATCCGCCCAAGAAGTATCAGGACATTTATCCCTTCGATTTCGAAACCCCTGCCTGGCGCGAGCTGTGGCAAGAGCTGAAAAGCGTCTTCGATTTTTGGATCGAGCGCGGGGTGCTGATTTTCCGGGTGGATAATCCGCACACCAAGGCATTTCCGTTCTGGGAATGGGCCATCGCCG
>JBOGMI010000859.1:0-1772 GCA_050746645.1 Bryobacteraceae bacterium
CCGCCGCACATCTGCTGGAGGCCGGGTTTGGCGAAGATCTGGCCGACCGCATCAGCGAATGGCTGATGACGGACGAGGAGGGCGGCCGCCGCGAGTGGCTCGATTACTAAAGCTACTCTCCGTAGTAAACTCTAGTCATTGTGTTTGGGCAATCGGCTGCGTCGAAGATCCCCGAGCTCGGCGCGACGCACGATGTCGATGCGCTGTTCGAGCGGGATCTGGCGATCGTTTTTAAGCACAGTTCCGCGTGCGCGATCAGTTGGTTGGCGCATGCCAAAGTCTCCCAATTTGTGAACTGGCAGCCGCAAGTGCCTGTGTATTTGGTCCGCGTACGAAAGCAGCGCGAAATCTCGCGCCACATCGCGGAGCGGTCCGGAGTGGAGCACGCATCTCCGCAGGTGATCGTGATTCGCCGGGGCAAAGTGGTGGCCGATGCTTCGCATGAGGCGATCACGGCGGAGTTTCTGGCCGAAGCGGTTCGCTAATTCGGCGGATTCAGCTCCAGCGGCTCCGCGAACCTCTCACTTCGCCTGTTGTTCGATCGCTTTCAAGGCGGCTTGAATCTGCGGATCGCTGCGCGCGGCGATTTCGTCGCCTTCGGCCACGCCGCGCGCTTGTGTGACGATAGCTTCCTCAAGGTGAGCGGTGATCCATGGCTCCTCCTGCCCCCATTCGGCAACCGGTGGCTGGATGTTCCGCTCCGAGAGATACACCTTTAAATCGTCCAAAAGGTTTGAGGTGACGCGGAATGATGCGGGCAGCGGCGAATGCGAAGCCAAATACCGGGTCGCAAAGGAGGTCAAGTCTCCGCTGCCTTCGAGCACCATTTCCAGGCGCGTGTGCGGGCCGCGCGAGACCGCGATGTCCGGCTGAATGCCTCCGCCGCCTTTCACGATGCGTCCATCGTCGGTGCGATACACCGGCGGCTTCTTGGGAGTCGCAAAGGTTTTCGCGAGAGCGGAATCCGGCAGCGGCTTCTCAATGGTGCGCCCGCTCGGAGTGTAATAGAACGCAGTAGTGATGGCCAGCCCGGCGCCATCGGCAAGCGGCATCACACTTTGCACTAGGCCCTTGCCGTAGCTCGGCTCGCCCACAATGACGGCGCGGTCGTGGTCCTGCAGCGCGCCGGAAAGGATCTCCGAAGCGCTGGCGGTCTTGCCATCGATCAAAACCGCGAGTTTGAACGTGTACGGAGTGGCTGTTTTCGGAACGTTAGCGGTTCCGGTTACGCCGGCACGGCCCTTCGCGGTGAGGATTCTCTGCCCGGGTTTCAAAAACAGAGCGGCCGCCTGGAGCGCCTGCTTCACAATGCCGCCCGGATTGTTTCTCAGATCGAGAACCAACCCCTTGAGCGATTTGCCGCCGAGTTTTTCGACGGCATCTTGCAGCTTGCCGGCCGTGCCCATTTCCCAGCTCTTGACGCGGATGTATCCATATCCGGGGCGCAGGAGAAAAGCGCGGTCCACGCTGGGCTGATCGACCAGCGCCGGAGTGAGAGTGAAGCGCAAGATGTGTTTTGCTCCCGGGCGGCGAACATAGACCGTGATCTTCTGCTGCCGCGCAGCGGTGAGCAGTTGGATAATCTGCCGCGGTTTGAGCCGGCCGATGGCGATGTTGCCGATCGCCACCAGATTGTCGCCGGGCTGGATGCCCGCTTCGTTCGACGGCGTTCCGGGCAGCGTTTGCAGAAAGATCACCTGGCCGGGCAGCACCGAAACGATGCTGCCGAAACCTTTCTGCTCGGAAGCCTCCATCTGTTGGAGCTGAGCAAA
>JBOGMI010000860.1:0-2126 GCA_050746645.1 Bryobacteraceae bacterium
GTGGTGCCGAGCCGCACGCCCCATTCCCCCGCCACCTGGTAGCGATTGTCGAGATCGTATACGACGTGAAAAATCGGATCGCTATTGGGAATTTCGACGATCGGGCGGTGAGGAAAGACGCGCTTCATGCTGGTTTCGAAGATCTTCCAGTCATTGGTGCCCCAGAAATCGTCGCACATGAGGAAGCCGCCGCGTAACAGGTAATCGCGCAGCTTGTGCGCCTGCGCATCGGTCAGGTCCCATTCGCCGACGAACACGGCGTAGAGCCAGGGCCAGTTGTAAACATCGTCGCCATCGTCAAGATTGACCGGCTGCTCCACCGAGCGCGCGTCAATTCGTGTGAGCCGCTGCACCGCGCGAATGAAATGGCGATCGGCGCGCGGATAGTCGTTGGTCCAGCTCGAATGCCCTTTTCTCCAGTCCCATCCGGCATGGCGGAAATGTGCGTCCGGAATGGAGGGAAACATGAGCCGGGCAAACACCCATTCCCCCGGAACTTTGTAATCGGGCGGAAGCGGGATCACGTCCTTGCCGTACTCGTCGCCTGGATATTGACGGAACGGCCGCGGCTTCTGCGACGAGCGATCCGCCGCGTAAAGCGCGCCGAGGATGGCCAAACCGCATGCCAGACGAGCGACAAACTGAGAACGCATCATCCGCACACTGCCTGCCCCGAGCATAGCAACTCGAAATTCGGAGGGGTGCCATTTGCCGAACCTCGGGCGCGTTTGTGCCTCGATATAGTGGAGAGGTTCCATTTCATCCCTGAAGGAGGGAAACAGATCTCAATGAAGACCGATGCCGATCGATTGAGCGACACGAAGAACTATCTCTCCACTCACATCACTCCGGCGCAATACAACGAGGTGATGAACCTGATCACGGCCTCGCCGACCCGGCTGGGGCCGAACGCATTATCGATCGGACACAGCAACCCAATCAATAGCCCTGGCCGAAGGGCGAAGCGGTGCCTGATGCTGCTGGCGCTACTGCTGATTGAGGACGCCGCGATGCGGACTAACGAGGTGGCGCGCATCAAGAATTTGCCGGAGGGTTCCGAACAGCCGCTCGTTGCGGAGATCAAGAGCTGGTTCACGATTCCCGGCGTAACCGGGGGCATGGTCGCGATGAATGCCAAGAACAATATCCTCAGGATGGCCAAGTGGAACAACGTCAACTATGAGGCGCAGGATGCCGTGCGCGGAGTCTACAACGTCAATAAGCCGTTTAACTGTTACAACGGCTGCGTGTTCTGGGCGTTCCAGGCAGGCGCGATCAGCAAGAGATACATGTGGAACAAGCTTCAGGGGACGAACGGAAACCAATTCTTCCCGATTTACTCGCGCGTCGGCTGGGACACGATTATCCAATACGGATCAGACATGAAGCTCATCAAGGATGATAGCAACGGCGGCGAAGTGATCGTTGAGGCGGGCAGGACTGTTTACTTCGAAACGCCCAGCAAGGTGTTCGGGCACGTTGCGTGCTCGCTCGGAGACGGCACGGTGATCAGTCAAAATTCGGTGAATATCGGCGACACCGCGCTGGCGGCGCTCAATCCCAGTTTAAGAGTCGAGTTCGAGAAGATGGCCAACGCCGTCACGCATATCGTTTCGATCCGCGAGCTGATTAAGGAGTATTTCAATCCGGCTCACGGATACCGCAGTGTGCAGATCACGCAGGGTTTTTTCTGGGACCCGATTCCGGTTAACGAGCGCTGACGCCATCTGCGACGCTATTCCGAAATGTGAATGCGCATGCCGCCGAGGTATTTATCCGCCGCGCCGTAATAGCCGGTCAAATCCAGCTTGCCGCCGTCCGCCGAGTCCACGATTGCGCCTTCGAGAAAAATCACATTCGGAACGTTGCCGAATTTTTCCCACTTCAGCGAAGGCGTGATAAAAGCATGATCGGCGCGCGCCAGAACATGCGCCGGATTGTTACGGTCGAACAGCACCCAGCCCGGCCCGTAAACCAAATGATCGTTGGCGCCGTTATACAGCAGCAAAATTCCGGCTTTGGTCATCATTGGCGGCGGTCCGGGCTCCATCACGCGCGAATCGAACGCGCCCGGCCGGCGCTTGAGGACCGGCTGAGCGGTCGCATCCTTCCAATGCAGCAAATCG
>JBOGMI010000861.1:0-3165 GCA_050746645.1 Bryobacteraceae bacterium
CGTCAAGTATGATAGAACCTCAAATCATGATCAATCGGCGGGAATGGATTCTGGGATCGGCGTCGCTGGCGGCGAGCGCCGAGGCGGCGGCTTATCCGGAGACGAGCGGAGGGAAGAAGCCCGTCGTCATTGCGAGCGCCAACGGATTGGATGCCTGCGCCAAGGCGATGGAAGAGATCCGCAACGGAGCCGACACGCTGGATGCGGTGATCGCCGGCGTCAACATCGTTGAACTTGATCCGAACAATCCCTATGTCGGTTATGGCGGGCTGCCGAATGAAGAGGGCGTGGTGGAACTCGATGCTAGCGTGATGCACGGGCCGACGGACCGCTGCGGAGCCGTTGGCGCGCTTCAGGGCATCAAAACGCCTTCGAAAATCGCCAAGCTCGTCATGGATCACACCTCACACGTGATGCTTGTTGGTGAGGGGGCGCTGCGCTTTGCCGAACATTACGGCTACAAAAAAGAAGACCTCCTGACGGAGAAATCCAGAACCGCTTGGCTCGTCTGGAAAGAATCCCTGCGAGCGCCGCACGCCTTCAACAATTGGATACCGATGAAAGATAATCTCGAAGCGAGCGCCGCCCCGCTGACATACTTGCAGGAGCGCTTCCCGAACACGGATAAAGAGACGCTCGCCTGGGCGCTGGAAATGGCCAGCCATCCGCCCTGGGGCACGATCAATTGTCTCGCCCTGAATGAAAAAGACGAGATGTCCGGAGTGACCACCACCAGCGGGCTGGCATGGAAGATACCGGGGCGCGTGGGCGATTCGCCGATTATTGGAGCTGGCTTGTTTGTGGATCAGAACGTCGGTGCGGCGGGATCGACCGGTGATGGCGAAGAAAATATCCGCATCGCGGGCGGGCATACGGTGGTCGAGGCAATGCGGCGTGGCATGTCGCCCCAAGATGCCTGCCTCGAAGCGCTGCGGCGCTTTTCGCGCAATTACAACGACAACAAAAAGCTGCTCTCGAAACTGGCACTCCAGTTCTACGCACTGCGCAAAGACGGCGCCCATGCGGCGGCTTCGCTTTGGGGCGATCACAGCCATCCCCTCCAATACACCGTCAACGACGGCGGCGAGAGCCGCCATGAGGCCTGCGTGTCTTTATATCAGCGATGAAGCGGCTACTGCTTTTTCTTGCCATCGCGGCTTGTTGTTTTGGCGCCGGGAATTTCCAGTTTGAGAATTCCCGCTGGCCGGCTTATTGGATCGCGGTCCCCGGCTCCGATCCGCAGGCTTACGGCGTCTATCACTTTCGCAAGACGTTTACTCTCGACGACAAGCCGGATAAGTTCGTGGTCTTAGTCTCCGGCGACAATCGCTATCAGCTTTTCGTGAACGGCAGTCTCGTCTCCTGGGGGCCTGCGCGCAGCGATCTCTACCATTGGAAATATGAAGCCGTCGACATCGCATCGAAATTGAAAGCGGGGCGAAATGTGCTGGCCGCCGTTGTTTGGAACGCTGGTGCGCGCCGAGCCGTCGCACAAGATTCCAATCGAACCGGATTTATCTTGCAAGCCAAAGTGCAAAACGATTCGTTCGTCGATAGCAATCGCTCGTGGAAGTGCATTCAGGATGATGCCTACTTGCCGCTGATACTCCCGCGGGATCAAATCATCGGCTATCAAGCTATCGGTCCGAACGAGCACCTGGACGGGAACAAATATCCATGGGGTTGGCAACTGCTCGATTTCGATGACAGCGCCTGGCCCCAAGCCGCTGAAATCAGCCACGGTGCCGGGCGTTACTCGCGCGATGCACCGAATCGCTGGATGCTGATCCGTCGTCGCATTCCACTGGCAATAAGAAAACCTCTGCGGTTGGTGTCGGTTCGGGAATCGCAAGGAATCGTTCCGCCGTCCGGTTTCCCGCGTGAGAAGCATCCGTTCACCGTTCCCGCTCATACCGTTGCAAAATTACTGCTCGATCAGTCCTATCTCACGACGGCCTATCCGGAAATAACGGTGAGCGGCGGTGCGGGCAGCCGGGTCGAACTGCGCTACGCCGAATCGCTGTATGAGCCGCAGCCGCCCGGCGACCGCCGGATGCCGACGAAAGGCAATCGCAATCAAGTAAAAGGCAAGGTATTTCGCGGCCACGCCGATGTGTTTCTCCCCGATGGCGGCGCGCACCGCACTTATGAGCCTCTATACTGGCGCACTTACCGCTATCTCGAATTGGATATTACGACGGGCGGCTCGCCGCTCTCCGTCGAAGACCTGCGCGGCGTCTTTACCGCTTATCCGTTTGTCCGCAAGGCCCGTATTACGGTTTCCGATCCAGCCGTAAACAAAGAAATTCATCGCATCCTGAACACCGGCTGGCGTACCGCCCGGCTCTGCGCTCACGAAACTTACATGGACTGCCCTTACTACGAGCAGCTTCAATATGCCGGCGACACTCGCATCCAGGCGATGATCTCTCTTTACATGACCGGCGATTCGCGCCTGATGAAGCAAGCTATCGAAGCGCTCGACTGGTCGCGCACAGCCGAGGGCGCCACTTACAGTCGCGCGCCTTCGCGCCTCCAGCAATATATTCCGCCCTTCTCGCTTTGGTGGATCGGCATGGTTCACGACTACTGGATGTATGTGGACGATCCGGCATTTGTGAAGCGGATGCTGCCCGGAGTCCAGGCCGTGCTCTCGTTTTTTGCTTCCCATCAAAAATCCAGCGGTTCACTCGGGAAGATGCCGTGGTGGAATTTTGTGGATTGGGCGAACCAATGGCCCAATGGCGTGCCCCCGGCACAGCCTGACGGCTCGTCTTCGGCTGCGCTCGATCTGCAACTGCTGCTTGCCTATCAGTGGGCTGCCGGTCTGGAAAACGGATTTGGCGATCACGCGTTAGCGCAACAATACACCGAGGCCGCGTCTAAGCTGAAGGCGGCGATTGTGCGCACCGATTGGGACCCAACGCGCGGCTTGTTCGCCGATCAGCCATCGCATACGTCGTTTTCGCAGCAGGTCAACACGCTGGCCGTGCTGGCCAGGATAAAATCACCAAGCGAGTTGAAATCCGTCGTCGGGAAAATGCTGTCAGATCCCTCCCTTACTCAATCTTCCATTTACTTCCGCGCCTATACCAACGCGACACTGCGCGAAGTCGGTCTCGGTAACTTTTATCTAAAAGAACTCCAGCCCTGGCGCAAGATGCT
>JBOGMI010000862.1:0-14509 GCA_050746645.1 Bryobacteraceae bacterium
AGGCGGCCTCCACGGCAGCCGGATTGGAGCAAGAACATGGAAAGAATTTCGAACAGCGGATTGGTTGGGGCCGGACTGATCGGACTCGGCCTCGGAATCACGGCGGTGGGAGTCACGCTCATCCTCCCCGCATTCACGGACTGGTCCATGAACACACTGGAGCGGGCGGTGCAAAAAGGGCGCGATAATCTGGCGGCAAGCACCGAGACCATGGCGAATTTCGCCGGCACGATCGCCAGCCGCGCTCAGCAGACCTTCACCGATGCAACGAAAACCGCCAAACAGACCACCGCCAAAGCGGCAGGAGCCGTCGAGGGGGCGGCGCACCGGGTGCGGGAATATACTTCTTAAAGGATGGCTACCAACCGGCTCGGTATGCTCCAGCAGATGGTCGAGCACAACCCCGGCAATACCTTTGCGCGCTACGGCCTGGCGATGGAATACGCCAGCAGCGGCAACCCGGAGCAGGCCATCGCCGAGTTCCGCGCGCTGATCGAGCAAGATGAAGACTACGCCGCCGCCTATTATCAAGGCGGCCGCGCGCTCGAACAACTGGGCCGCATCCCGGAGGCGCGCATCTTCTACGAAAAAGGTATCGCCGCCGCCACGCGCAAGGGCGACCTGCACACCCGCTCCGAGATCCAGGCCGCGCTGGACTTGCTGCCGGATTAAGCTGTTAGCGGTTAGCTGATCGCGCTACTTCCCGGCCTGAGGCACTGCTTCCACCAGCTTATCGATGCCGGGGGCAATCTGGATCAACATATCGGCGTGGCGCTTGGAGTCTTTCTTCACCGCCGCTTCCGCTTTCTGCTTCCATTTGGGGCCCGGTTTTGCGGTCGTGTCGGGTTGCAGATAGGAAATCGCCTGTTCGCCGATCCGGCACAGATCGGCTAGCGAATCCGCCACCGGAATATCTTCGGTCAGCAGCGAATGCGTCTGCAACGTCGGGCGCACCGCCTGCACCGCCGCATCCCAACGGGCAAGCTGTTTGCTTAAGGCCTCTCCGCCGCTGCGCCGGCTGGGCGGTCCCGCCAGATAGGTATCCACAGCCTCCCGGAACAGCCGCGCCGCCTTGCTCTCCGGCGGAATCGAATCCACCAAGCGGTTCAGCGGCGTAAAACTCGTGTAATACTGCGCGTGCCGCGAATAGCCCTTCACCGGCTCCAAGACCGAAGCAAACGTATCCAGCGCCGGATCGGCGTGCATACCGGCCAGCCGCTCCCGCATCAATTCCAGATGCGAGCGCTGGGTCAAGCCGCGAAACTGTAGCCGGCGATTCACGAAATCCAGCCGATGGTACATGGAATCGGTATCGGTAATTGATTCGGGCGACCACAATCGCTCGGCGATCGCGGCCAGCCGCGGCCACAATTTGGCATCGAGATTCCCCGCCGTCGCCAGCTCTTCCCACATCGCGGCTTCCCCGCCCAAAATCCGCTTTTCCGCTTCCGGCGTCAGGTTCGCGGGCGTTCCAGGCTTGAGCGCGCCCGCTCTCAAATGATGCCCCGGAGCCGGCGGCGGCGCTTTCAGCGGATCGATGGAATAGTGGTACGACGCCGGATACATCAGATCGAGGTACCATCCGGCCGAAAGAATGCCTTGATAGCCTTCACGCGCCGCCTTCCACAACGACGGTTGCCCGCGCCACGATTGGATCACCACCGTCTTCGGCAAACCCGGATTCAGCACTTCGTCCCAGCCGATCATGTGCCGGTGATATTTGGCTAGAATCGCCTGCACGCGCCGGTTGAAATACGCCTGCAGCGCCCCGGCATTTTTCAAATTGTGCGTCTTCATGAAAGTCCGCACATGGGGGCTTTGCAGCCACTCGCGCGGATTGACTTCGTCGCCGCCGATATGAAAATACTTGTCCGGGAAAATCGTGACCATCTCGCCGATAAAGTTGTCGAGAAACTTGTAAGTCGATTCCTTGGTTGGATCAATCAGCGAGCTATGGATTCCGGGCCTGTCTAAGATGTGGTACGGGCCTCCGGTAACGCCCAAAGAAGGATAACCAACCAGCCAACTCGTTGCATGGCCCGGCATATCGAATTCGGGAATCACACGCACGCCGCGCGCCCAGGCGTAAGCAATCACCTGACTCGCCTGGGCTTGCGTATAAAATTGGCCGTCGGAACCATCCTCAGTCAAAAGCGGATAGCGCTTGCTCTGCATACGGAAACCCTGGTCGTCGGAAAGATGCCAGTGAAACACGTTGAGCTTGACCGCCGCCATGGCATCGATCGTCCGCTCGACTTCTTTCACCGGAATGAAATGCCGGGAAACGTCGAGCGAAAGCCCGCGCCAGGGAAAGCGCGGCTTGTCGTGAACCGTGACGTCGGGGACTGAAAATCCGGGATTCGCCGTCTCGGTTGTCCCCGGCGCGTTCGTATTTTCCTGAACGAGCTGCAAAAATGTTTGCATGCCGCGCAGCGCTCCGAGTGGCTTTTTCGCCGTGAGCGTGATGTGGCCGTTGGCCGCGATCAGCGAATAACCCTCGTCGTCGCCCAGCAGTTGCGGCGCTGGATGGTCCTTCTCTTCGATTACAATGCGCAGCGTCGCGTCCTTGCCCTGCGAAACCACCTGAGGCAGCAGCAACAGGCCGGTTTCGCCGTTCAGGTTCTTGAATAGCCGCTGCACGGCATCCTGCACGCGCGGATCGCTCGCGCCGGCTCCCGAAACCGAGACCGCGAAATTTCCATCGATGGCGATCGCGCCGGGCTGTACCGAGACCTTGGCCGGCCATGGCATCAGACGCAGACCCGCGGGGTTGACAGGAGAGCCCGCGAACAAAACTGCAAACGCGAACAAAACTGCGGCGGCCGCACGCAAAGGCAAAAAGTTATCGGTACGTATGGCGCGATCATAGCATTCGTGGCTCATGTTTCGTCCTCAGCCGGGCGCATACTCATCTCTGCCGAGCGCATCGGGCAGCGTGTTCGCGAGCTTGCCGCTCAAATCGAAGCCGACTATGACGGCGCTCCACTTTATCTCGTCGCCATCCTCAAAGGCTCGTTTATGTTCCTTGCCGATCTGGCGCGCGCTTTCGAGCACACGCGGGTTCGCATTGAGTTCATGGGCATCTCCAGTTACGGCAACGAAAAGACCAGTTCGGGCCAGGTGAGAGTTACCAAAGACCTGGATGCGAATATTGAAGACCGGCATGTGCTGATCGTCGAAGATATCGTCGACAGCGGCATTACGCTGAGCTATTTGATCCGGCTGCTCGAGCAGCGCCGTCCGCAATCGCTCGAAACCGTCACGCTGCTCGACAAAGCGAGCCACCGCCTGCAGCCGGTGCGGTTGAAATACGTCGGATTTTCCATTCCGGACGAATTTGTCGTGGGCTACGGTCTGGATTATGCCGAAGACTACCGCAACCTGAGGGAGATTCGCGTGCTTGGCGGGTAAAGATTCTGTGGCCAAAGCCGCTCAGATGGTAGGGGCGGCAGGACTCGAACCTGCTACCACCGGCTTAGAAGGCCGGTGCTCTATCCGGATGAGCTACGCCCCCGCGCGGCTTGCCCGCTTTCAGTTTAGCCGCCCTTCCTGAAAACGTGGCGCACGCAGTAAACCGGCCGCGCAAAACGGGTGTAGACTGTACGCACGCAGTTGAGTTGTTTACACGCTCGAGCTGCGTGGAGCCGAAAGGAGGCAGCCTATGAGCGCACAAGACAATACCCATCTGGTACAGGATGCCTACGCGGCCTTTGGCCGTGGCGACATCCCAGCCGTGTTGGGTTATTTGACCGACGACGTCGAATGGTACGCGGCGGGACCTAAGGAGCTTCCGCTGGCGGGAACACGGCGTGGACGTCAGCAGGTAAGCGAATTTTTCAAAGACTTGAACGAATCGGAAGAGATACTCGCCTTCGAGCCGCAAGAGTTCATTGCCGAGGGCGACACGGTCGTTGCCCTCTTGCGGTACCGGGTCCGTGTAAAAGCGACCGGCCGGATTGTGGAAACCGACCTGATGCATGTCTTCACGGTTCGAAACGGCAAGGTTTCACGATTACGGCAGTTTTACGATACGGCGGCCGCGCTGTATGGCCGCGAAGGTGCGGTGCGCGCCCAAGTCACATCGGGCAGCTAGGGCTCTGGTGCTTGGCCCCCAAACCGGAATATTCTCCTTTTCTTCTCCTATACTGGGAGCGTGGCTTCCGCTGGTTATGTCGAACTGCATGCGCGCTCGGCGTTCTCGTTTCTGGAAGGCGCGTCGCTGCCGGAAGACCTCGCGGCCGCATGCGCCGAAGCCGGGCAGCCCGCACTGGCGCTCGCCGATGCCCATGGCGTTTACGGCGCGGCGCGCTTTCATTTGGCGACGGAAAAGCTCGGCATTCGCGCGCTCATCGGCGCCGAAGTGGGCTCCCAGGACGGCTGCCGTTGCACTCTCTTAGCCGAGAATCAGCTCGGATATCAGAACTTATGCCGCCTGATCACGGTCACCAAGCTTCGCGAGAGTAAGCCGGGCAAGCCCGAGCATCCTTTCGCAACTCGCGACAATTTCTCGCGCGATGCCCGCGGGCTGGTCTGCCTGACGGGAGGCGACGAAGGCTCTCTGGCACGCATTTTTCGCCTCTTCCAGGGACCAGCGGCCGCCGTCGAAGCCCGCAAGCACCTGGAATGGCTGGTCTCCGCTTTCGGAAGAGAGAACGTGTTCGTCGAGCTGCAGCGCCATTACCGGCGCGACCAGGAATTCCGTAATCAGGCATTAGCAGAGTTTGCGGCGAGCATGCGGCTACCGATTCTTGCGACCAACGGAGTTACTTACGCCACCAGCGGTTCCCGGCAATTACAGGATGTACTTACCTGCATTCGCCGCAAAACCACCATCGCCGAAGCAGGCAAACTGCTCCATGTCAATGCGGAGCGGCGGCTGAAGATCGCCTCTGAAATGTGTCAGTTATTTTCAGATCTTCCTTCAGCTATCGATCAGACCTTGGAGTTAGCCGGCCGGCTGCAATTTACATTGGCAGATCTGGGTTATTGCTTCCCAGCCTATCCTGTACCGCCTGGAGAAAGCGAGATTAGTTATCTGCGCCAGCTTACCGATCGAGGAGCGCGTGGACGCTACCAGCCTTATTACGAACGGGCGCGCCGGCAAATCGAGCGCGAGCTGGCATTGATTGAAAAGCTGAATCTTGCCGGATATTTTCTGATTGTCTGGGATATCGTGGATTTCTGCCGCCGGAATCACATTCTGGTGCAAGGCCGTGGGTCGGCGGCCAATAGCGCGGTTTGTTACTCACTCGGCATCACGGCGGTAGACCCGGTCGGGATGGATCTGCTTTTCGAGCGCTTCCTTTCCGAAGAGCGCGGCGAAATGCCGGATATCGATCTCGATCTTCCCAGCGGAGATCAGCGCGAACGCGCCATTCAGTACGTCTACCAACGCTATGGGAAACTGGGCGCCGCCATGACCGCCAATGTCATCACTTACCGCGGCCGCTCCGCGGTGCGCGACGTGGGCAAAGCGCTCGGCTATGACGAGGAAACACTCGGCAGTCTGAGCAAACAAATCGGCGCCTTCGAGTGGAAAGATAACAAGGATTCTCTCGAAGCCCGCTTCGCCGCTCAGGGATTCGATCAAAACGATCGCCGTGTCCGCCAGTTTGCCTCGCTGACCAGCCAGATTTTGGATCTGCCGCGCCATCTCGGCCAGCACTCGGGAGGCATGGTCGTGTGTCAGGGACAGCTCGATTCGATTGTTCCTCTCGAACCCGCTACCATGCCGGGCCGCGTCGTCGTGCAATGGGATAAAGACGATTGCGCCGATCTCGGCATCATCAAAGTCGATCTGCTCGGGCTTGGCATGATGGCCGTGTTAGAAGACAGCATCGCAATCATCTCCGATACATATGGCGAACAGGTCGATCTGGCGCATTTACCGCAGGACGATCCAGCCGTCTACGCGTGCCTGCAAAAAGCCGACACGGTCGGGCTATTTCAGGTCGAGAGCCGCGCGCAGATGTCGTGCCTGCCTCGCATAAAACCCGAAAGATTTTATGACATCGTGGTGCAGGTTGCGATTATCCGGCCCGGCCCCATCGTGGGGCAAATGCTTCATCCTTATCTGAAGCGGCGCCAGGGACTGGAGGAACCGGCCTGCCTCCATCCATCGCTCGAACCGATCTTGAAACGCACGCTGGGCGTGCCGCTATTTCAGGAGCAGTTGATCCGCATGGCCATGGCCGCCGCCGGGTTTACAGGCGGGGAAGCCGAACAACTGCGGCGCGCCTTCGGCTTCAAACGCTCGGAGAAACGCATGGGCGAAATCGAGACAAAACTCCGCCAAGGCATGGAGCACAACCGCATCACGGGAGAAACGCAGGAGCGCATCGTGCAAGCCATCACCTCCTTCGCTCTTTACGGTTTTCCCGAATCGCACGCGGCCAGCTTCGCCTTAATCGCCTATGCCAGCGCCTATCTCAAATGCCATTACCTGGGCGCGTTTGTCGCGGCGATGTTGAATAATCAGCCCATGGGATTCTATTCGCCGGCCACGCTGGTGAAAGATGCCCAAAGACATGGACAGCATTTTCGCGCCGTGGACGTGCTCCGCTCCGATTATCTCTGCACGGTGGAAACCGAGAGCGAGAGTAAGTATGTTCGCCTGGGCTTGAATTACGTTCGCGGCCTGCACGCCGCCACCGCGCGCAAAATCGAAGCGGAGCGCAAACACGCACCATTTACTTCTTTGCGCGATCTCGCGCGCCGTATTCCCGAGTTACAGAAAGACGAGATCGCCGCGCTGGCGGATTTGGGCGCGCTCAATGCTCTGCCAAAATATGCCGCCGACCGTCATCGCCGCGGTGCCTTGTGGCAGGCGGGCTTGGCCCGGCAGCCGATTGGCGAATTGCTGGAACCGGTGGCGGAAGAAATATCTCCGGCGCCCCTGGCGCCTCTGGCGCCGAGCGAACGCACACGAGCCGATTTCGCCAACAGCGGCCTGACCGTTGGCCGCCATCCCATGTCGTACTATCGCGAACAACTGCGCCGGGCGGATATCCTGGATGCGGAAACCGCGAAATCCCAGCGCAACGGTACGGTTTTAACAGTTGCCGGATCTGTGATTACGCGTCAGCGGCCCGGCACCGCGAAAGGTTTTGTATTCTTGAGCCTCGAAGACGAAACCGGCATTATCAATGTCATCGTGACTCCCGGTCTGTTCGAACGGCGCCGTGCTATTTGCACCGCGGCGCCTTATCTGCTCATCAAAGGCGTGCTGCAAAGCATTTCCGGCGTCGTCTCGGTCAAGGCCGGCGAAATCGGCGACCTGCGTTTCGACGCCGCCGCCGTTCTTCGCTCGCACGATTTTCACTGAGCAACCGGCAAGCGCTCGCTGCATCATATAGGCATGAGTCACGTGTACGCTGCCCTATGCCCCATCGCGTATTGATCCTGGGAGGCGGCTTCGGCGGACTTTATGCCGCCAAAGCGCTCACAACTCCGCTGGCCGATGTCACGCTGGTCGACCGGCGCAATTTTCATCTGTTTCAGCCGCTGCTGTATCAGGTGGCGACCGGATCGCTCTCGCCCGGCGAAATTGCGGCCCCTCTGCGCGGCGTGCTCAGCAGCAGAAAGAACACACGCGTGCTCCTCGGCGAGGCTGTCGA
The DNA here is from genome assembly GCA_050746645.1 of Bryobacteraceae bacterium. Classification (GTDB taxonomy): domain Bacteria; phylum Acidobacteriota; class Terriglobia; order Bryobacterales; family Bryobacteraceae; genus Bog-105. The sequence goes on from JBOGMI010000862.1 coordinate 7,617, forward strand.
TATCGATCCCCAGGCGCATACGGTCTCGCTGGGTGACGGGGCTGTGCTCGGCTACGACTCGTTAATCGTGGCGACCGGATCGCAAGGCTCCTATTTCGGCCATGACCAGTGGCGCGAATACGCACCCAACCTGAAAACGATTGAAGACGCGACGCTGATGCGGCGCCGAATTCTGCTGGCTTTCGAATCCGCCGAGCGCGCCAGCGACCCGGAAGAGCGCCGGGCTTGGCTCACCTTTGTGATTGTCGGAGGCGGAGCCACCGGCGTCGAACTCGCCGGTGCACTGGCCGAAATCGCCCGCCATACGCTGAAAGGCGATTTCCGCTCCATCCATTCCCCCGACGCACGGATCATCCTGGTCGATGCCGCTCCGCGCATCCTCCCCACCTATCCCGAAGACTTCTCCGACAAAGCGGAACGGTCGCTGTTCAAACTCGGCGTGCAGGCGCGCCCGGGAATCATGGTGACCGGTATCGATGGCACCGGAGCTACTTTACAAACGCGCTCCGGCAGCGAGCACATTGCTTCGCGAACCGTGCTCTGGACCGCCGGCGTCAGCATCTCCGGATTCGGCCGGCAAATCGCCAAGCGCACCGGCGCGGAAACCACACGAAGCGGACACATCAAAGTGGCGCCCGACCTCTCCATTCCCAGCTACTCGGATATCTTTGTCATCGGCGATCTGGCCGAGATTGCCGGCAAAGACGGCAAGCCGCTCCCAGGAGTCGCCCAGGTCGCCATGCAGGGCGGCTCTTACGCCGCCAAGATGATTACCAAGCGGATCGAGGGCAAACACGACGGCAAGCCGTTTCACTACATCGACAAAGGAAGCCTTGCCGTGATCGGACGCGGCCATGCGGTAGCCGATGTCTTCGGATTGCATCTGTCGGGTTTGCTCGCCTGGCTGGTCTGGGTATTTGTTCACCTCCTCTACATCGTCGAGTTTCAGAGCCGCGTTTTGGTATTGATCCAATGGGGCTTTCTCTACCTGACTTTCGACCGCGGCGCGCGGCTGATTACCGCTACGCCCAGCACCGAACCCCAGCCGCCGCCGCCGGATTAGAGAGTTATCGGTTGTCAGTTGTCAGTTATCAGCAGTTCGTTGGACTGCAAAGCTGTAAGACTGAGAACTGAGAATTGAGAACTGAAGTCTGACCACTCAAGACTGAGGTACGATTTGTGTCATGGAACTGGTGATCTCCGGTCCCGAGGGCCCTCCCAAAACCGTAGAACTCGCGGTGAATTTATCGCTCGGCCGTGCCGTGGACAGCGACCTTCCCTATCCGGAGGATCTCTGGCTGTCGCGCTATCACCTTTGCTTCGAGCAGCAGGGAGGCGATTGGTTCGTTAGGGACTGCTCCAGCCGCAACGGAACCGTAGTAAACGCATCCAGCCTGAAGCTGCCTCATCGGCTCCGAAACGGCGACCACATTTACGCCGGCCATCTGACCATCGAAGTGCGCCAACCCCCGCGTCCTCCGCAACGGCCGCTGATCTCATTCGTGCCCCAGGACCGGAAGAGCACGGTCGAAACCATTGTGACCAGCCTGGACAAGGTTTTGGGCAAAACCGAGGCCGCCCCCAATCGCTTCGTCCGCGCGCTCATCCGCGCCGGCCAGGAGCTCGCCGTGCATCGCCCGTTAGCGGAAGTCTTCGGGGCCATCCTGAATTTCTCTCTCTCTGCCATGGACGCCAAACGCGGCGTGATTCTCACCTTGGAGGGGAACGAACTCGCCGTGCGCGCCAGCAAAGGCGAAGGCTTTGTCATCAGTACCGCTGTGCGCGACCGAGTGCTGCGCGAAAAATGCTCGCTCATGATCAAGGATGCGCAAGCCGACGACGGCTTCCGCCGGCAAGAGAGCATCGTGCTGCATCGCGTGCACAGCATGATAGCGGTTCCTCTGCAAACCGGCAATCGCGTCATCGGCCTCATCTATGTGGATAATGGCGAGGTCATTCACCCGTTTTCGCAGGAAGACCTGGATCTGCTCACCGTGATGGCGAATATCGCGGCCATCCGTATCGAGCATGCGCGGCTGGCGGCGATTGAGCGCACCGAGCAGCTCATGGAATCCGAACTTGCCCAGGCCGGCGAAATCCAGCGCGGTCTCCTGCCGGCCGAAGCGCCTGTCTGCGCAGGCTATGAGATGGCCGGCCATAACATCCCTTGCCGCAGCATTGGAGGCGATTATTATGATTTCCTTGCCTATCGCGACGGCCGGCTCGCCCTCATCGTCGGCGATGTTTCGGGCAAAGGCATGCCCGCGGCGCTGATGATGTCCAGCTTGCAGGCGCGTGTGGAGATGCTCGTTGAAACCCAGCCCGATCCCGCCTCCGCGGTTGGCGTTCTAAACCGGAATCTCGCGGCGCGCTGCCCGCTGGGCAAGTTCATCACATTCTTTTATGCCCTGCTCGATCCGGCCAGCGGTTCGCTCGCCTACAGCAACGCCGGACATAACTATCCGCTTCTGCTGCGCTCCGATGGAACGGTGGAGCGGCTCGCCGGCGGCGGGATCGTTTTGGGACTCTCTCCCTCCGCACACTACGAACTCAAAAACGTTGGGCTCCACGCCGGCGATTTGCTTGCGCTTTACAGCGATGGCGTCACGGAAGCCGCGGATTCTGGCGAGCAGGAGTTCGGCGAGCAGGGCTTGATCGATTTTCTGACCACCCATCGTTCAGAAACTTGCGCTGACATCGTGAACGGCTTGGTCCAGCACGTGCGCCGCTGGTCCGGCACAACTTCGTTTGCCGACGACTTTACAATCGTTCTGGTGCGGCGCCAGGGAGCCGGCGCTTGAGCACGCCTCATCCCGGCTGCATATTTTGCGAAATCGCCGCGCACACACGAGCCGCCGATATTGTTTCGGAAGATGCGGACAGCGTCGCCTTTCTCGACAGCCATCCGCTGTTCCATGGCCATGTGCTGCTTTGCCCGCGCGAGCATTTCGAAACACTGATAGATGTCCCCGCCGCGCACGCCGGGCCTCTGTTCCTCAAAACGCAGCAAATCGCCCGGGCCGTCGAGACAGCGCTGGGCGCGGAAGGAACCTTTATCGCCGTCAACAACCGTGTCAGCCAGACCGTTCCACACCTGCACATCCATATCGTGCCGCGCCGCCGCCGCGACGGACTGCGCGGCTTCTTCTGGCCGCGCCACCATTACAAAGATGACTCCACGCGCCAGCAGATCCGGGATGCAATTGCGCGAGAGATTAGGCGGATCGCTGAAAGCTGAAGCTGCTTCAGCTCCCCATTGCCAGCGGCGACGATCCTTTCATTAGACTCTGCAGAATCTCCTCGCGCCGCGCTTCGGCTCGCTCGACGGCCGATTGCGTAGCTATGCGATAGCACACCACGGCAATGGCAAATTCCAGCGTGAACGCACATGCGAGGGCCCAATCGCTTTGGAAGGCCCAACGTAGCAGAAACGCGAAGCCTATCAGCACCAACAAGCCGAGCGCGCAGAGGAAAAACCAAATCTGCCTTTTCCCACCGGCTTGTTTCCGAAATGTCTGTCTGGCGTCGACCGGTCTGGGCATCGCCACCGAACACCAATTCCCAACCGCCAGAAAGAAGACCGTCGCCACCGCGGATGCGCCCGCCGCTTCAGCCACTTTTGCAAGCGTCAGCGGGACCTGCAGCGCCCCCGCCAGCGCGAGCGCAACCAACACTTGCAATGCCACGAAAATCACCGCTGCCAGGTTCTTCGCCTGGATGACCTGTTTCAGCGGCACAGGGGTGGCAAAGTAGATTTGGGCCGCCGAGCGATCGAACCCGAAGACGTTGAGCAGCAGAACGTCGGAGAGCAAAAGCAGTCCATATAAGTCCACCACCATGAGAAAATTGGCGGCCATGAAACCGCTGTGATGCCCGCTGGCCATGCGTGCGGGCAGAAAGACCAGGACTCCGAAAATACACGCCATCCCAAACACTACTCGGAACCGGGGCATGCGCACCAAGGATTGAAATTCCTTCTGCAAGATGGCGCCAACCGGATCGCGAAACAAACTATCCAGGAAGCGGAAGCGCTGCCCGGCTTTCTCCGCCGCCGGTTTCTTTGCCGAAGAGGCGCGCGCCCCCTGCTGAAAACTTTGATCGAGCATCAATGCTTTCCGGAAGTGCCAGCGGGCAAACACATAAGCGGCGATCGTCCACAAGATCAGCAGCCCCAGCGCGATCCACCAGCGGGAAGCCAGGCTGAGCATCGCGGTTTCGTGCCAGGGCGTGCCGAACCCGTTCGCCACCGCGAAAAAATACGGCCGAGCCTGCGCCCATAAACCGGATCGAAGCAAAACTTGCGGCACGATGGCGATGGCGATAAACAAAACCGCAAAAATTTCGCGCAGCCGGTTACGCTCGAACGCGTGCAAGAACAGTTCGCGCAGGGCGAGGGAGAGAAACAGGTTGAACGGTATGTAGAGCAGCAGACAGCATGCGGAAGCCGCCGGAATGAGGGGATTCCGAGCCAATCCCACGGTTCCGCCGAGCAGAATCAGAATCATCTCCGGCGCGCTGGTGACGCGCAGCAGAACTTCGATGCCGAACAGCGCCGCATCGCTCACCGGATAGATCCGCAGCTTGTCCAATTGCAGCGACCAGCCACTCGAAAGCGTGAATAGCGGAACCAACTGCCAGAACGCAAATACCCCAAGCAATGCGAGCGGCAGCCACTGGCGAATGGTTTCGAGCGGCAGCGCGGGGAGGGTGAGCGCAAGGATCACCGCGAGCGCCGCGTATACTCCGTACCACAGCAGCGAGACCAGCCACAGCAGCACCGTACCGGTTTGTGTGCGCGGAAGATGGTTCCGCGCGGTGCGGAGTTGCGCCCACGAGATAGCGGAGATTTGCGCCCACATGACAGCTAAAGCCAGTCGAGATTTTCGTTGTAGCGCTCAGCGCCCACGATGTTCACGAAAATGTCTTCGAGCGTGGCGGATCCTTGCGCCGCTTGCTGCCGCAATTCCGCCAGCGTCCCTTCAATGACAACCTTGCCGCGGTCGATGATGGCCACGCGATCGCACAGCCGCTCAACGACTTCCAGCACGTGCGACGTGAGGAATACGGTGGCGCCGCGGCGCACCTGTTCCAGCAGAATATCCTTCATCATGCGCGCGCCCGCCGCGTCCACGCCTTCGAACGGTTCGTCCATCAAGAACAGGCGCGGCCGGTGAATCAGCGCTCCCGCCATGGCAACGCGTTTGCGCATGCCTTTGGAATAGTCGCCGATCAGTTTGCGCCCATGTTCATGAAGGCGAAACAGCTCCAGCAGTTCCCTGCCCCGCTCTTTCGCCAGCGGCCGCGAAAGACCGTACAATCGCCCCACGAACTCCAGATATTCCGCGCCGGTCAAAAAATCGAACAGCAGTGTTTCGTCGGGCACCAAACCGATCTGCTGCCGGATTGCAAGCGAGCGCTCGGCCAGATCCATGCCAAGCACGCGAATCGTGCCCCGGTTTGGCTGCGCCAGACCCATGAGGACTTTGATGGTTGTTGTCTTCCCCGCTCCATTCGGTCCCAGGAAGCCGAAAAAGCAGCCTTGCGGCACTATGACCGAAAGCCCGTCCACTGCATGAAAGCTGCCATAAATTTTGTGCAGATCGCGAATTTCGATCGCCGGAACCTCGGTTCCGGGAACATGTGCGAGGCTCTGCTGTTGCACCGCGCTCATTCGGATTGCGTGCTCCGTTGCCGGGCCGCGGGCGCCGCATGATCCGCCGCGCGCACCGAAGAGTATAAAGCGCCCATCTGCCGCAGAATGGCGAATTTTGCCCGCGTCACTTGCGCGTCGGCAGCATACAGCCCGACCCAGCGATTCTCTTCGTCCACGCGCGCTTGTTCCACGTCGCTCATGGGAAGCTTCCCTTCGCCGTTTTGCGCCAGTTTGACGGTCAGTTCCTGCCGGGCAAGTTCCAACTGCTCGCGGGTCAAATCGCGCAGGGTCTTGGCTTTCTCCCATTGCTGATAGCTGCGCTTGGTATTGGCGATGATCTGATTGCGCAACTGGTCGAGCTGCACGCGCAGCTTCGCCATTTCGATGGATGTCTGCTCTTCGTGTCCTCCGCGTGCCGAACCCAGCAGAACGGGAATGGTGATCGCGGCTCCGATCTGTGCGTTGTTGTATTGAAAATTCTTGAAATATTGTGTGTAGTTGGCGAAGGGGGCGAACAACGAGTATTGCGCCACCAGGGAAACCTGCGGCCAGCGCTCGGCCTTGTAAGAACGCAGAACCAATTCTTTGGTCAGAATACTCGATTGAAGCTGCCGCACTTTCTTGTTGTTTTTCAGAGCGTCGGCGATCGCCACCTTCGCGGAAGCAGGAGCGGTAACATCAGTGACATCGGAATCGAGCGGCTTGACGCGGTCGGTCGCCGGATATCCCAGCGCCATAGCCAGCATCATCTCGTAATAATCGTTGTCGAGCCGATCCGCGCCGAGCTGCTGGCTGGCGACTTCGAGATTTACTTGGGCCTGCTTCAGATCCACTGGCAAGCGGCTGCCTTCCTCCACACCAGCGTGCGTAATCTCCACAACCTTGCGCAAACTGGGGAGCTGATCCTTGATCGCTTGCTCCTCACGCTCGATTTGGCTGGCGGTCAGAAACAGATCGGCGGTGCGATAGGCGACATCATCTTCTTTTGCCTGGGCGCCGTAATCGGCCGCACGCGCGCTTTGGGAGGCCGCCGCCGCTTGATACCTATCGGGCCGGTTGTAGAGCTGCATGTCGGTCCTCATCTGAAACACGCTGGGGGCGCTGCCATCGATTGAGTTCGGATAGCCGTAAGTGTAGGCAAGTCCGCTGCCGGCATACACCTTGGGGCGGAACGGATCGTTGGCGATGCGAATGCCCGCCTCGGCGTGCTGCTGATCCAGGCGCGCCAAAAGCACGTCGG
>JBOGMI010000863.1:0-3116 GCA_050746645.1 Bryobacteraceae bacterium
TTGGGCAGCGCGTCACTCCCCAAACCGCGAATCCGCTCATCGCTTAGGGACATCCGTACATTCGCGTTAAAGGGCAATACTCGCCCCGTCGTGGTGCATCGGGAGGTGCTGGATCGAGGGCCAATAGTCAATTCGCGGAATATGCCCCGAATGTCCTTACACTTTTCGATGACGCCGGAGCAAAGCGCGGCGCTCGACCAATTGCTACGGGCGCAGCAGGACCGGCGATCGCCACAATACCACCGGTTCCTTTCGCCTGAACAGTACGCGGCACGTTTCGGTCTAGCCGAGGCCGATATCGCGAGAGTCACGCGATGGCTGGAAAATCACGGCTTTTCTAATCTGCACATTGCGCGCAGCCGAAACTGGGTAAGCTTTTCAGGAACAGCGGGCCAAGTTGAATCGGTATTTCACACTGCCATACATCAATATTCCGTTCACGGTGATTTACGCATCGCAAATACAGGGGACCCGCAACTCCCCAAAGCATTGCAGGGTGTCGTCGAGAGCGTCGAAGGACTGAACAACTTCCGCATGCGGCCGCATGCGGTGCGGCTGCATCCGCTGTATACAGAGGGTACCGGCCACTACGTCACGCCCGATGATTGGCAAACAATTTATGACGTGAAGCCGCTGTACGGGCGCGGTCTGGACGGATCTGGTGTAAGTATCGCTGTGGTCGGACAGAGCGATGTACAGCTCAGTGACATTCGCGCGTTCCGGTCCGCAGCCGGTCTGCCGCCCAACGATCCGACAGTAATCGTGCCCCCGGGTGACCAGGATCCGGGTATTCAAACCGCCAGCGGCGATGAAACGGAGGCGGACCTTGATGTCGAGTGGGCGGGCGCTATTGCACCGAATGCCAATGTGGTGTTCGTCACTGCAAGCGCGACCTCCGGGAACGGTGTCACAGATGCTATCGTATATGCGATCGACAACGACGTCGCCCCGATACTGAGCATCTCTTACGGATCCTGCGAAGCTGATGACTCAGCAACGACAGTTCAGACGCTCAACGATCTTTTTCAGCAGGCCAACGCGGAAGGTATGACGATACTGGCCGCCTCCGGCGACACGGGCGCGGCGGAGTGCGATAGCGGTGTTCAAGAGAACGGTGCGTCGCATGGCCTGACGGTCGACTTTCCAGCTTCGTCTCCGTATGTTACGGGCATCGGTGGAACAGAACTAGCAGCGTATAGCAGCGGTTACTGGAGCTCAACGAATAACGGCAGCAACGGGTCTGCCATTTCATACATTCCGGAAACAGCTTGGAACGATGGATTCCAATCTGCCACAGGAGGAGGAGCCAGCAAGCTCATGCCGAAGCCCGATTGGCAGGCCGGAGCCGGCGTCCCCGCGGACAGCGCCCGCGACGTCCCGGACTTGGCCTTCACGACCTCAGTATCGGTCTCAGGGCTCCTGTTTTGTGGTCACAACTGGTGCAGTAATGGATTTCTGAATTCGAGCTCCTATTTGGACGTCATTGGAGGCACATCGGCCGGCCCTCCTCCATTCGCAGGCGTATTGGCTCTCGTTCTGCAAAGCGACGGCGCCATAACCGGTCTGGGAAATATCAATCCGAATCTGTACTCGCTGGCTCGGGTGTCGGATAATGCCTTCCACGACATCATTTACGGCAGCAATGAGCAGTCGTGCCAGTTGTCCACTCCTGATTGTGTTCAGGGGTTACTCGGATACACGGCCGGGGCCGGATACGACCAGGTAACCGGCTTGGGCTCAGTAGATGCCAGCAATTTCGCCGAACAATGGTTTGGCGACATTCAGCTCACGGCGACCCCCACGACGCTCACTATCCAGCCGGGGAGTTCGGCTACAGCGACTGTAGCGGTCGCTCCGCAAAACGGCTTCACCGGAACCGTATCCTTCGCGTGCTCCGCGGCAAATAGTTTGGTCGATCTTACGTGCTCGGTTTCACCAGACACAGTGGATACGGCAGGGAGCGTCACGGTGACCATTGCAGCCTCGAATACCGCACAGGCGCCTTACGGGAAATGGTTCGCTATGGGCCGGCCGAGCGGTGGATGGATGGTCGTCGCGTTAGCAGCCTTGGCTTTATTGCTGTTGAGTTTACTCTTTCTCAATTCTGGCGGCCGAAAAGCGTTCAGAAGAGATTACGTTTACCTTTGCAGCTTGGCATCAATAACAGTAATTGCGGCAGTCAGCCTCAGTTGCGGGGGCGCGTCCTCCGGTTCAACAATTTCTGGCGGAGATGGGCCAGCCGCTATACCAGTGACCTTATCGTGCAGCCTGCCTCCTAATACAACGCAAGGAGCCGGGTTTTACGGGAAATGCACGGTATCCGGCGGAACCGGTGCAATCACATTTTCTATAAGCGCAGGCGCATTGCCCGCCGGCTTGATTCTTGATCCCGCGACTGGGGTCATATCGGGAACCGCAACGGCCATTGGGACGAACTCGTTCACGGTAATGGCTACCGACAGCGGATCTCCGCCACAGAGTGCAATTCAAACAGTCACAAATTTTCAGGTGCTTCCGCTTCACCTAAGCATCTCCTGCGCGATAGTCGATCCGATGATTATTGGCGACGTCCATAACGGCGGTTGTACTACGATTGGAGGCACTCCTCCCATGGCGTTTTCGGTTAGCGCCGGTGCACTGCCGCCTGGGATCACTTTGAATCCGGCAACAGGCGCATTGACGGGATCGGCGACTCACGCGGGCAGGTATATTTTCACGATACAAGCGACCGATAGCGGATCTCCCGTTCAGACCGCGACGCAGCCAATGTATGTAGATGTGTACTTCCCGAGCCCGCTCTGGATCTCCTGTTCGTTTGTATCTTCAGATTATCCTGGCGAAAATTCAGCTCAGCTCGGTGTGCCGTTTAGCGGGTATTGCCAGGGCGTCGGCGGCTATCCGCCCTATACCTACGCAATCAGCGCTGGAACACTGCCTCCGGGCATAAGTTTTAATCCAGCAACCGGTCAGTTCTCAGGTACTCCCACGACCCTGGGGACAAGTTCGTTCACAGTCCAGGTGGAGGACAGCGGATCACAGACGGCTACCGAGTCATTTAACTTCCGAGTAGGCCCTCGTCCGTCCGAGGCAGGCCTGGTGACCATAACTGCCACAAG
>JBOGMI010000864.1:0-1200 GCA_050746645.1 Bryobacteraceae bacterium
GAGCAGCCCTACGATTCCGGGCAACCCGTGGTGTGCCTGGATGAGAAGCCGGTCACCTTGCATGCCGAGGTCCGCCCTTCGTCTCCGGCTGCTCCGGGGCGGGAAACCCGGCGAGACAACGAATATGAGCGGCGCGGAACGGCGAATGTCTTCTGCGCAGTAGAACCCAAAGCGGGCCGGCACTTTACCTTTCCCACACCCAATCGATCGGCATTCGAATTCGCACACGTTGCGTGTCGTCTGGCGATGCAGTATCCGGAGGCCGAGACGATCCACCTCGTCATGGATAACTTGAATATTCATTGCTACAAGTCGCTGAAGGATGCTTTCGGGGCGGAGACCGGTAGCGAGATCTGGGATCGATTCACGGTTCACTACACGCCCACTCACGGAAGCTGGCTGAATCAGGCTGAAATCGAAATCGGCATCTTCTCGCGGCAATGCCTCGGTACCAGAAGGATCCCGGACTTAAAGACGCTCCGTCGCGAAAGCCGCGCCTGGAATCGCCGAATCAATCGCACGCGCACCAGGATCAATTGGCAATTCGACCGCAAAACTGCCCGCCGCAAGTTCCGTTATAAAAAGAACTCCTTCAGGCAGTCAAGGACATAGTCCCCGGTTCGTCGGGACGCAGGGCTCAACTTTGACGAACGCGCTCTCAACGTTGGCTACGGCTCCGCCGCGCTGTCCTGTTGTCTCATTGCACTCGTACTCGGCGTAAACTATTATTCTTGATCTGTGATCAGGAACGAATGGGGATTGCCAATGGATTCCGGTCAACTATTTGCACCACTGAAGCTGTTCTACAGCTACTCGCATGCGGACGAAACATTCAGGATGGACCTAGAGAAACATCTCGCGACATTGCGTCGGCTGGGTCAAATTGAGTCGTGGAGTGATCGCCGGATCGAAGCAGGCGATAGATGGAAGGGCCAGATAGACTCCAATCTGGAACAGGCGGATATAATTCTTCTTCTCGTCAGCCCCAATTTCATTGATTCCGATGTAATGGATTAGCGGGCGGAGCAGACCCCTTCCTTTCGGCGCGCGGCGCGGGAAAAAGACTTGCATAGAAAACAGAATCGGTGCAAGATGTTGTATGGCCGATTTGAAGTCGCTGAGTCGGGAGGAGTTGTTGGAGATCGTCGCCAGCCAGCAGCGGACGATCGAGGAGCAGCAACGGCTGATCGCGGAACTGCG
>JBOGMI010000865.1:0-1014 GCA_050746645.1 Bryobacteraceae bacterium
AACAGACATTGGGCTGCAGAATATCGACTGCGGCATGCTGCAGGAGCTCGAGATGGCGGAAGCGCGAGCCTTCGTTCTGGCCGGCGGAGATGGGAACCGAGCAGCGCTGGCGTAACTGCGAGAGCAATCGGGCATCATTGCCGAAGATGGGCTCTTCAAACCAGGTGATGTTGTAATGCTCGACGCGCTTGGCAAGCTGCAAGGCGCGATTGATGGAGAAGAGATAGTTCCCGTCGATCATGAGGTCGCGGTTGGGGCCGATGGCTTCGCGAACGGCCCTGACACGGGCCGCATCTTCGGCGACGTTTTCTCCGTTGTCGATGGCGACGACCATTTTGAATTTGTTCTGACCGTCGGCGAGAAAGCGCCGGACGAATTCGACAAGCTGGTCGCGGTCAAACTGGAGCAAGCCAAAGGTGATGTAGGCAGGCACGGTTTGCTTCGCCCCGCCGAGCAGGCGCCAGACCGGCATTTTCAGGTACTTGCCTTTGATATCCCATAGCGCAATGTCGATGGCGCTCACGGCGGAACTGAAGGCGCCTGTCTGGTAACGCGGGTTGAAGGCGAGAAACATCTCCTGCCAGCGCGCCTCGGTGTCCAGCGCACTCTTGCCTTTGAGAAAGGGTGCGAGCTGCTCATTGATGAATTCACGGACACCGGAGGTTTGCAGGTTGCCGGTGAGGCCGTAGCCGGTGATGCCCGCGTCGGTGGCGATTTCGACGAAGACGATCTGTTCGATCATTTGCTGGTCGAGCAGTGGCACTTTGATAGGAATGTTGTGGATGGTGGCTTTAACGGAGCTGATTTTGACGTCCGCCGATCCGCCACCTCGCGCGATGGCTGCGGTAGGCATCATCATGGCTGCGCCGGCGATTCCAGCGGATTCAAGCAGACCTCTGCGCGTGAGTTTTGAGCCCGCCGGGCCTTCGTCTGTGTGTCCCATGTTTTCCTTTGTTGCGCCGACATGCGAAAGTTTATCACTCGGGCCGCATCTGCCGGCTTCGTCTCGATGGC
>JBOGMI010000866.1:0-1471 GCA_050746645.1 Bryobacteraceae bacterium
AGGACACCGGCCGCCGAATTGCTGCGCCCGCCCGACCCCGAGGACTGGCTCAGAAAACTGTTTGCGCGCTTCCGCTTCATGCAGCGCCTGGAATTGATTCTGGAGCAGTCGGGCAAGAACTGGACCGTCGGCAAGCTGATCGCCGTCTCGCTGGCCGCCGCAGCGGTGGGGTTTCTGATCGGCTTGAAACTTCCGCTGGCGATTCCGGCGGCGCTCGCGGCTCCGGCTGCCGCCCTCATTGCGGGCTCGCTGCCGTTTCTGATCGTCTGGCGCCAGCGCGCCAAGAACATCGCCGCTTTCGAAAACCAGTTTCCCGAGGCGCTCGATTTTCTGGCTCGCTCCATGCGCGCCGGGCACGCCTTCTCCATCGCCCTCGAAATGCTGGGCACCGATTCCCCCGATCCGCTCGGTTCCGCTTTCCGCCGCATATCGAACGACCTGAAACTGGGGGCCAGTCTCGAAATCGCTCTCAAGAAGCTGATGCACGCGGTTCCGCTGCTCGATGTGCGGTTTTTTGTCTCGAGCGTGCTGCTGCAGCAGGATACTGGCGGCAATCTGGGCGAAATCCTGAACAAACTCGCGCACGTTATTCGCGAACGCTTCCGTTTAAAGGGCGCGGTCAAGGCGGCGAGCGCGCATGGACGCATCACCGGCCTGGTGCTGTTTCTAATGCCGGTTGCGGTGACGCTGCTTCTCATGGTGACGAGTCCGGCCTACCTGAAACAGCTTTGGGCCGATCCGGCCGGCCGCATGATGGCCTATGCCGCTATGGGCGGGCAGGTCGTGGGCTATTTCGTTATCCAGAAGATCGTGAATATCAAGGTATGACCATGGCGATCGTAGCCGCGCTGGCCGTCTTCTTTGCGCTCGCCGGAATTGTGCTTGCCTTCGGCTACGCGCATTACGTCAAGCCTTCCCGTTTCCTCGATCAACTGACGGCGCAGCGGGAAGTGACGATCGCACCGGTCGAGCTTCACAACACAAAATCCGAATTTTCGCTGGCCTCTCTGCTGGAGCCGATCGGCAAACTGCTTCCGGTTTCGCCCCAGGATTCGGCCGTATGGAAAGACAAGCTGATCGCCGCCGGCATTCGGTCTCCCTCCGCGCTGGGCGTGCTTTATGGTGCAAAGCTCCTTCTCGCCATCGTCCTGGCCCTGACCGCTGTACTGGTTCGCGACCATTTATTCTCCCAAGGCCTGATGCGCGTGATGGCGCCGTTTGTCTTAGGCGCCATCGGATACCTGCTGCCGGGATTCATCCTCGGCCGCATGGTGAAACGCCGCCACACCGAGATTCGCCTGTCCCTCGCCGATGTGCTCGATCTGCTGGTCGTGTGTACCGAAGCCGGTTGCGGGCTGGACCAGGCCCTGGTCAACGTAGCGCGCGAATTAAAGGAAGTACACCCCACCATCGCCGAAGAGCTGACGCTCGTGAATATGGAGATGATGGCCGGCAAGAGCCGCGCCGACGC
>JBOGMI010000867.1:0-5824 GCA_050746645.1 Bryobacteraceae bacterium
ATCGCGTCATCTATAAGCTGCGCGAGCTGAAGGGCGTCGATGAGCTGGGCGGCACCATGCGTCTGGGCGCTTATACCTGCCAATTGGCCGAGGGTAGCTTCGCCGAGCGCGCCTACGGCGTTACCGAGATCAGCGAACGCCACCGCCACCGCTACGAATTCAATCGCGAATTCGAGCCCGTGCTTACGCGCAACGGCATGCGTCTGACCGGCCATACGCCGGACGGCGTCTATGTCGAAATTTGCGAAGTGCCGGATCATCCGTGGTTCCTCGGCTGCCAGTTCCATCCCGAGTTCAAGTCGAAACCGCTCGAGCCGCATCCTTTGTTCACCGCGTTTCTCGGGGCGGCGTTGAAGCACCGGGAAGTTCGGGCGCATGCGGCCATTCTGACACCTGAATACTCGCACGCTCGATGACCCTTACCGTCCCCGCTGGAGACGTTTCGTTCTCCAATGATGCAGAACTTGCGCTCATCGCAGGTCCTTGTGTCATCGAAAGCGAAGAGCACGTGCTGCGCATGGCTCAGGCGATCCGCGCCATCGCCGGCCGCTTCGTCTTCAAAGCTTCTTTCGACAAGGCCAACCGCAGCAGCGTCGATAGCTATCGGGGCCCTGGCCTGAAAGAAGGGCTTCGCATACTTTCCAAAGTGCGTAAGCTGGGCATCCCTGTGCTCACCGATATCCACGAGCCGGTGCAAGCCGAGCTTGCGGCCGAGGCCGCCGATATTTTGCAGATTCCGGCGTTCCTGTGCCGGCAAACCGATCTGCTCGTCGCCGCCGGCAAAACGGGCCGCACGATAAACATCAAGAAAGGCCAGTTTCTCGCTCCCGCCGATATCGCCCGCGCTGCGGAAAAAGTCGCCAGCACGGGGAACCAGAAAATTCTGCTTACCGAGCGCGGCTTCTCGTTCGGCTACAACAATCTGGTGGTCGATATGCGCAGTCTGCCGATCATGGCTGCGACCGGTTACCCGGTGATCTTCGACGCGACTCATAGTGTGCAACTGCCAGGCGCGGCCGGAAGCGCTTCGGGCGGCCAGCCGCAGTTCATCGAGCCGCTGGCACGTGCCGCGGTCGCGGTTGGTGTGGCGGGGCTCTTTGTCGAAGTTCACGATGCGCCCGAGCGCGCGCTGTCCGACGGCTCGAACGCGCTCCGGCTCGACCGCTTAGGCCCGCTTTGGCACCGGCTGAAGGTCATGGATGCTCTAGTGAAACAGAACTCCGAGTGGTAGCGAGGTGGCGGCCCATTCCACGCCGAAATCCTACGGATCGTCGTATGATAAGGGGAAACGTAATTCTTATGCGGGTACCGATGCGGAAATGCCGCACCAGCAGAGAGCGCGGTTTCACGCTCATCGAGCTGATGATCGTCATCGCGATCATCCTTGTTATCCTGGCCATTGCTTTGCCGCAGTTGGGCAAGACTCAGATGCAATCCAAGGAAATGGCGGCGGTGGCCACGCTGCGCACGATCAACACCGAAGAGGTGCAGTACGAATCGCAATTCGGCCAGTATGCCACCTCGCTCGGCGAACTCGGCCCGCCAGCCGCCGGCGCCTCCGAAGGGCCTCAGGCTGCCGGATTGATCCCTCCGAATCTGGCCACCGGCGTGTCCAGCGGCTATCAATTCGCCATTGCCAAGACTCCCAATGGCTACGCCGCGACCGCCGTCCCGACCCAGTACAAGACGACCGGCCGGCGCACCTTCTACACCGATCAAAGCAACGTGATTCGCCAGAATTGGGGCCGTGAGCCGGCAACTCCCAACAGCCCCGAAATCAAGTAAGGACCTCGTGTGTGCCGGGGCTGCCATATCGCGATTTTGGGCGTCTTCGGTTTGGTTGCCGCCAGCCGTGCGCTTGCCGTGCCGCCCATCGGCGCCTCCATCGCTGCCGGCATCGCCGAGCTTTCGATTGATCCGCACCAGAGCTATCACGTCCACGATCTGCGCCTCGAGCGCGGCGGCGCCAGTATTTATCTGACCGACGGCATCCTTTCTTTCACCGCTCCGGTGGACGGCCGCATCATCGCTGCCGTCTTCACCACCGCTGACGTGGAGACCGGCGACGCCGAAATACTCCTCATGCCGCCGCGCGCCAGCGAACGCGCTTCCCTTGCGGCCTTCGCTAAAACGCCGAATCTCGACGAACACTTCACCTCTGCCCTGTTGGTGTTTACCGACAACACGGCTCGCGAATTGCAGGCGCAGATCCAAGCCAACCCGTTTCACAAGCTGCTCCGCGGGGCGCCCGACACTGCCCAGAGCGTGGTCGCCCTGTTCCGCGGCGCTTCCACTCAAGTGGACACCGAAATCGTAGATGATCTGCTGAGCGCGAAAAAGCCGTCCCACGGCTTCTTTTACGCCGCCATGACCGGCCGCACACTGGGTATCTTCGAGTTCCTCTACCAGCCGGACCAATTCGAGCCGGCGACCCTCGGCCGCGCCGTTTCGTCCCACGGCCACACCCATTTTCAGTTGTGGACGGCGTTCCGCCCGCGCCGCGCGCCTCCCTATCGCCCGCCGCCCGCAGAGATCTCCGCTTACCGTCTCGATACCACCATTCACCCCGACCTCAGCCTCTCCGTCCGCGCCGTGCTGACGCTGACCGCTCCGGCCGATTGCGGCCGCGTGCTGCGTTTCGAGATGTCCAATCGCCTGCAGGTGAGTGCGGCGACGGTGGACGGAAAGGCAGTGGAAGTGTTTCAGCGGCCAGCCATGCGCAATTCCATTTCCGGCGGCGAGAGCGCATTCTTGCTCATTTCCGTTACACCCTTTGTCCCCGGTTCCACTTACACAGTGGCGCTTCAGTACCAGGGCTCGGTCATCCGCCAAATGGCGGACGGCAGTTATGCGGTAGCCGATCGCAACACCTGGTATCCCTTTCTGACGCCTACCTTCGCCACGTTCGACCTCACCTTCCGCTGTCCTGCGAACCTCGATCTGGTCTCGACCGGCGAGTTAGTCAGCCAAACCATCCAGAACGGCGAGCGCATCGTACACCGCAAAACGGCGGTTCCCGAGCATGTGGCCGGTTTCAATCTGGGCGATTATCAAGTTGCGCGCGACCAGCATTCCGGCTACCGGATCGCTTGTTACGCCAATGCCACCATGCAACAGCAGGGCGCAGATAGTCCGCTGCCGGGAATTCTCCAGCGCGCCGAAAACATTCTGGACGATTACACCCGCCTGTGGGGGCCGCTTCCGATTCACAGCATCGCCATTTCCCCCGTGCCCGGTTACTTCGGCCAAGGCTTCGCCGGAATGATTTATCTCTCGTCGATGAGCTATGTTCCGCTAGCCGAGCGTCCCAAGGCTTTGCGCGGCCCGCGCCAGGATGCCTTCTTCTCCGATCTGCTGCTGCCGCACGAGGTCTCACATCAATGGTGGGGCAACATCGTCCGCGCCGGAAATTACCGCTCGGCTTGGCTGATCGAGGCCATGGCGGAGGACTCCGCGTTGCAATATGTCAAACGCACCAAGGGCTCCGCCGCCGAAAACGCCGTGCTGGCTCGCTATCGCGCGGATCTGTTGAAGCAGCGAAATGGGGGCCCGGTCGATTTCGGCGTTCGTCTGCTCACTACCGCCGGCTTTTCCGCCTGGCAAACCATCGTGTATGAAAAGGGCGCCTGGATCTTGCACATGCTCCGCGGGCGGCTCGGCGACCGTGGTTTTCACAAGATGCAACTCGCGATGCTCTCTCAATACGCAGCCGAGCCCATCTCCGATGAAGGTTTTCGCCGGCTTGCGAGCAAATTCGTTCCCGCCGGCCAGCGCGACCGCTCGCTCTCCGATTTCTTCGATTCCTGGATCTATGGAACCGGTATTCCCACTCTGCATCTGCATGGCGCCGGCCCCAATGCATTCCTCGCGATGTCGGGCGTCGACGACGAATTCACGGTTGATGTTCCTCTCGCCTGCCGCTCGCAAGGCGGCAAGAGCGAAACCCGCTGGGTGCTCGCCGAGACCGGCAGCAACGCCCTCAATCTTCCTGCCGGTGAAACCTGCCGCATGCCTTCGCCTTCCCGTTTCCTGTATACACAACAGCCGTAATTGTTTGGAGGGCGAAGCTTACTCCGCAGGCGGCTTCAGCCCTCCTCTTATGTGCTGTCAGTGTATGGAAAAGGCAAGGAGCACATTGCCCGGCATGCCGCCCCATTGACCGTACCCGGAATTGACAAAAATCATGCCATTCACGATGGCAGGGCCTGCAACGTCCATCGATCCGCCATGTCCAGACTGGCCGTTTACGGTGGGGAAATTGCGTGCGGTGCCGGTGTCCCAGAGCATCTTGCCGGTCGAGGCGGAGTAGGCGCGCAGGTGGCCATCCACAGAACCGGAGAAGACCACACCAGGAATCGCGGCCACGGCGGCGGATTGCGCGGGCGAACAATCCGTTCGAGAGGCGGCGCAGGGTGCTGCCGGTGCGCTCCAGACGATCTTGCCGGTTGCCGGATCCAGCGCGTAGAGTCCGCCGCCTTTCTTGGGGTCCAGCACGAGCCGGTAACCCTTCGGCGATTTGGGGTCTGCGACCGCGCCCACTCCGAGATCAGAAACGGCCACGTAGACTTTACTGCCGTCCGACGACGAACCCCACTGGCTGCCGCCTAACGGCCCTCCCTTGCCGACTCGTGTTTGCCAGAGCACCTTGCCTAAGGCATCGGGATCGAGGCCATAGGCGATGCCGGATTTTTGCGCAATCACCAAGACACGTTTGCCATTGCCCAGAGTGAGTAGGATAGGCGGCTGGCCGAAGTCGTAGTCGTGGCCGCGGGTCTCGGGGCAATTACCTGGAATAGGAATGGCGCACGCGTCGCTGAAGGCATCGTCCTTAGTAAGTTGAGCTGACCAGAGTAACTTGCCGGTTTTGAGATCCATGGCAAGAACGGCGTCGCTTGTATTTGTTGGCGGGTCCGAATAGTTATCTCCGGTCGAAACGTAGAGGACGCCCCGCTTCGTATCGATCGTCGGAGTCGACCAGACAGCCGCTCCCGAAGGGCCAAATTGCTGCGTTCCGGCGGGGCTTTTCTTGGTAGCTTTGGCGGGTTCAGGGATGGTGAAAGTTTGCCATAGCTTGTCGCCATTGGAGGCGTTGAGCGCAACCACGCTGCCACGAAATTTGCAGCATTCGTACTTGGGATTGGCGCTAATGGCTTCCTCATAGGAAGAAAACGCCTGATACAAGACACCGTGGTAAAACCGCGGCGTAGCAGTGGGCAGCGCGGCGGGAAAATCGACCGGTCGAAGCTTCCAGATCAACTGGCCTGTTTGCGCATTGAGCGCGTAGATGTTTGCGGCCGTGTCGCCGAAGAATACGGCGGGCTTACCGTCGGCCTTGCCGATAGCGGTTCCGCCGCGGATGGGGGATGCGGCGCGAAATCCCCAAAAGGTACAACCCGAATCGGCATCTAGCGCGTAGAAAGCTCCCGTGGCGCTACCGATGAAAACGTAGCTCCCGAATACGGCAGGCTGCGATCTTGCGTCGGTGGTGTCGCCGAGGTTGAAGGCCCACTTCAGCTTGAGCCGGCCGAGATCGGCGGCAGTAAGACCGGCGGAGGCCCGGTTCTGGAAGCGCGCATTCGTGAGGCTTGTGCTCCAGCCGTTCCATTGGGAGATGTTTGCGCCGCCGGGAAAGGTCGGTTGGCTCTTACAGGTGCGCGTCAGCGCAGGCGCGCGTGTGTGCGGCTTGCCCACAGGCGCAATGTAGCGGATCAGAGCGATTTTTTGGGCAGTAGAAAGGCCGGCCGCCTGGGTTTTCATAACGCCGCTGGTCAAGGCCGTGTAGATGGCCCGGCCGCTCATGGCTTTTATAGTGCCCAGGGACGGA
>JBOGMI010000868.1:0-1904 GCA_050746645.1 Bryobacteraceae bacterium
CGGCGCCATGGCGAACAGCTTCGCCCAATGCGGCCGGGCGTCGAACCGCGCCAACCGGTCTTCTATAGCCGGCAGCAATGCTTTCACCGCCGGCCAATTCCGCTTCCAGGTAAAGTGAATCGTGGCGGAGGCTCGCCGATACGAGGGGCTCATCCAAAGCTCGTCCGCGGCGACGGTGCGGAGTTCGGAAACCAGCAGATGCGGGGTAATGCGGTCGCGCAGCATCTCCAGCTCCAGAATCGCTTCCCGCGCCCGCTCGCGCGGAACAAAATACTCGGTCTGCAGCTCTTCGCCGCTACTGGGGGTGAAATTCATGCGAAAATGCGGCAGCCGTTCGTGCCACGGCCCCGGGACGCCCATCTGCTCGGTGCAATTCTGCGGCGAAGGTCCCGGAATCGGGTGCAGGTTGGCCGCGGCAAGTTTGGCGCCAAAGAATTCGGGCGCAATCCCGGAATCGTCAGAGGGATCGACACAACTCTTGATCCATGCTTGAGTCGCCCGATGATGCTGCCAATCGGTAAATAAACTCACGCTGTAACCGGCGGAAAAGATTTCGTCAAAATGCCTTTCCAATTGGCTAAAGCAGAGATCTTCGTAAACCACCTGCCTCATCTCCCGCGCCGGCTGGAGATCCAGAGTGAGCTTGGTCACGACGCCCAGGCCACCCAAATGAACCACCGCGCCTCGGAAGCGTTCGCCATCCCGTTCCCGCGATAAGGCCGCTAACTCGCCGTTTGCGGCCACGAATTCGATCGCGGAAACGGCCGTCGCCAGATTGCCGCTAGCGCTGCCCGATCCGTGAGTGGCGGTTGCCGCCGCACCCGCCAGCGAAATATGCGGCAGCGAAGCCAGATTATGCAGCGCGTATCCATGGCGATACAGATAGGGCGCCAATTGGCCGCAAGTCACGCCTGCGCCCACGGTGACGGTTTTGACGGCGCTGTTTAACTCCATCCGCCCCAAATTCTTCAGCGAGATTTGATCGCCGGCGCTATCGGCAATCGCGTTGAACGAATGGCAGGTTCCGAGCGCTTTCAGGTTCCGGCAGTGCTTGACAATCTGCCGCACGTCTTCCACCGAGTGCGGCAGGTGCAGTCGCTGCGCACCGTATTCATAGTTGCCGGCCCAATTTTTTCGCTTTGCGGACATCTGAAAGTTACATTACAGTGGTGTCCGCGATGTTCATTTTTCCCAAAACGGGTAGGGCAGCCCTGCCAGCCGGTTGATCGCGAACGCCTCAATCGTCAGCGCCAATACCGCGACTTCGAGGATGAACAGATTCAGCGGCTTGACGATCAGCCCCAGAGAAACGATCAGCGTGGTCGCGCCCGCCGGCGGATGACTGACGCGGAACAGAACCATAAAAGCGCCCGTGAGCCCGAGGGAAAGCGCCGCTGCGATCCCGGTATTCCAAGTGATTCCCTCTTCGAGTCCGTGCGGCACCACCATTCCCGTAGACCACAGCGCAAAATAGCCGCAGGCAATGGCGATGGCATGCCCGAACAGCGCGTGCCTGGGACTGGAGGCCCGCGCCAGCGGCGCAAAGAAATATAAATATGCCGTCGGTCCCAGCGACGGGAACACAAACGGATTGGTGGTGAACATCGTCACTACCGACAGCAGCGCAATGGTAACGAATCCGCACAGCAGCACGTAGCCGGCCCATACCAGGCGCGGCGGGAAGCGGTCCATCAACGACATCAGCCGCAGCTTATCCAGCACCGCATGTATATGCCCGGGGCCATGTCTTTCAAAAGGAGTGTGACGATCGTGCGGGCCGGCAGCCATTGCTTCTATAGGATAAGAGAAATGCAACGGAAGGTTGTGGTTTTCGGCAGCGGCGGGCAGCTCGGGGTGGAACTCTGTCGTGAGTTCGAGCGGCGAAACTGGGCGGTCCATCGCTT
>JBOGMI010000869.1:0-3845 GCA_050746645.1 Bryobacteraceae bacterium
TTTCTAGGTGGCGCGATGACTCCGGTCTCCCGCATCGTCGGTGCTTTTGCCGGCGATGAAGCGTTCTTTGGGTTCTTCCGGATCCTGCGTACCTTTTCCGCAAGTCGTTGGTGTCACGGAGGTTCGCGGTTGGATTTTTTGAGGCATGGCTCCGATGTCCGCGTGAGCCGCAGGAGTTGTAGGCTCAGTCATTTTAAACGGTGAGGATTCTGATGAACAGGAAAGTTGATCGGGATTCAAATCCTACCCGGGCGGGTCCGTGCCCGTTCGGAAGATCCGTCTCGAACTCGCCACGTGGCGAGGTAAGCGTCGGCGTCGAAGGGTAACCGACGGCGAAAGGGACCAGGACGGACTAGCGAAGGAGGAATCACGTTTCGGCCGCTTGATCGGCGCCAAGGTCCGGACATTCACGAAGCGCTGGGTCTGCAACGGGCAGGCTTGCTCATCGGGGCGTACGGTGACTCGATGAGTCGATCAAAGGTGTTTGGTGGTTTCGCCCTCGCACAATGGCAGACAACTCTGACCGGTGAAAGTCCCACGTCGTTCGCTTGGGTCAACCCGACCCAAGCGGTAAGGAAGGCTCATAAGGCTTGCCGAAACGGCTGACCGACGCGACGGCGCGTGCGTCTCCCCCTGGAGACGAACGCCTTGGGGATGGCAGCAATCCCGGAGTAGGTTCGATCAGCGGTCAAAAGGCCGACGGCGGACTGAAAGGGAGAACCGATGAAAGGAACGAACGTCACTCCAAACCATGAAGACAGTTAGAGCACAAGTGGTAGACCGACGCAGGTCTGGGGCGGGTCCTCAACCCGGCCCTCACGAGTCGTTCTAAGCAACATCTTCCACGGGCTGGTGCGACCGACGCTCCGACACAAACCTGATTCAGGGACCACGGGATGAACGGCACCGAGCCGCTCCAGATCAAGCACCACTCGTTGACCGGACGAATCACGCTCCGAGTCCTGTACGATGCATTCCGCGCCGTTCGCAAGAACCGCGGGGCCGCCGGAGTCGATCGTGTCAGCATCGAGATGTTCGAGGCCAACCTCGAACAAAACCTCGACCGGCTGATGCGGGAACTCAAGGCAGGGACGTTTCAACCCCTGCCGGCGCGACGCAAGTACATCGACAAGGGGGGTGGCAAGAAGCGCCCGCTGGGCATTCCTGCCGTCCGAGATCGCGTCGCACAGGAAGTGCTGCGCCGGCTGCTCTCTCCCTTGTTCGAACCGCTGTTCCACGATCAATCCTACGGCTTCAGGCCGCACAGATCCTGTCACGACGCCCTCGAGAAGGTCGCCGAATTCCGCCGTGCCGGTCGTCGTTTTGTACTCGACGCCGATATCCAGGGATTTTTCGACAACATCCCGTTTGACGTCATCCTGACAGGCCTGCGCAACGTGGTCTCGGATGGAAACATCCTCGATCTCGTCCAACGTTTTCTCACGGCCGGTGTCATGGAAGACGGCGTGACGTACCCTACGACGGTAGGGACGCCGCAAGGGGGAGTGCTCTCGCCGCTGTTGGCGAACATCGCCCTGAACTTCCTCGACTGGAAACTGCACCAAGCGAAACTGCGCTTTGTGCGGTATGCGGATGACTTTGTCATTCTGTGCTGGTCGAAACGCCAAGCCGAAGAGGCACGGAAACTTGTCGAAAGCTGCTTGACGGAACTCGGGCTGAAACTCAGCCACGAGAAAACGAAAGTCACGACCTTTTGTGAAGGATTTCTCTTCCTGGGGTTCGACTTTCACCATCAAGCGTGTTGCATGAGACAGAAATCCGTGGAGAAATACAAGGACCGGATTCGGGAACTGACGATCCGCTGTCACAACCTGGATGCCCGAGCGATCTCGCGGATCAACGCGGTGATTCGAGGCGTGGCACGCTACTTCGCGACCTCGTTCTCGACAGTCGCCTCACAATTCGCAGACTTGGACGGCTGGACCCGCAAACGGCTTCGTTGTATGAAGTTCAAGCGGATCAGCGACTGCGATAACTACCGGCTGAAGAACAAGCATCTGCACCGGATGGGACTGATCTCGCTGCGGGACTTCCTGCCCCTTCCCGAAATATGAGGGTGCGTGTCCCTCTCACGAGGAAATTTCATCGGGGTCGCCCGGTGCGTGAAATGCGCACGCCGGTAAATGCGGGGAATCGACCCCGCCGCGACGATGGGGAGGGAGAGGGCCGCCTCTCCCTTACCCTCTAAGGGGCCGGAAGAAACGGTCTCTGGCGACGAGTGCCGGATCGAGACCTGAAGCGCCCCTTGCCGCATCGGAGACCCGAATATCCCTCGCCCCCGCCTGCGTCCCGTCGGCGCGCCGGGAACTCTGTTTCTTCGGGGTTACTTCCGGCAGTGCCGGCATACGATACCCACGGCAATCGCACCTTATTTCTCGACGAAACTGAGAAGAATTCGTTCCAAGACCTTGGTCGAGAGGGAGGCGCGGTACCGTTTCCCCCGCAGACTCTCTTTTAAGGAAGTGTCCCCCGATAAGATGGACACTGCCAGCCGCCGCAACATGCCGGATGTTTGGGGCGCATGCCGCTTACGGATTCGGCTGGCGTCCTCTGTAAAAGTTACATCCAAAACCCAATGCAATTGGCTCTCGATGCTCCAATGCTGGCGGACCCGTTTGGCCAGAGTTTTCACTTTAGGCGGCAGACTCGACAGAAAGAAGCTCACCTCGCCCATCTCTCGCCCTTTGACGAGCGTGGTGCGAATCACCATCACGATTGTCGCCAAGTTCGCCCAATCGGCAAAGCCGGGCAAGGTCGGCGGCGCGGGCATCGCAAAGTAGGAACGCCGCTCCCGGCGGCCACGGCTCGTTTCCACGGTCACATGCCGCCGCAGGTCAGAGGGAGGAGCGTCGGCCTCCAGCGCCTTGGTAAAATGCTCATCCACCGCTTCAGAGAGTTTTGGATGATTGTCTTTGAGCGCCAACAGGTAGTCGCCTTTGCGGTCGATGATGGTCTGGGCGATCTCCTTCTGGCAGCCCATGGCGTCAATCGTGACTGTGGCTCCTTTCAGGTCCAGCAACTCCAAGAGCAACGGGATGGCCGTGATCTCATTCGACTTGGCATCGGTGGCGACTTGCCCCAATGTCAGCCGCGCCTCGCAGGCCCAAGCCGACACGAGGTGCAACGGGTTCTTGCCGGCCGCTTTGTCAAACGATCCACGCAAAGTTTTTCCGTCGATGGCGATGTGTTTTCCAATCTCACGGCCCACGTCGTCCAGCCACTGCTGAATGCACGTGACGAGTTGTGCCGGATCGAGCCTGGAGAAAACTCGCCCGAACGTGTCGTGCGAGGGGATGCCATTGACCAGCGGCAAGAACGTCCGCAGCCAAGCGAGTCGTTCGTTGCCGAAGCGTTCCACGTCCACCCAACCATCGGCATTGGCAAGGGTGGCGCAAAGCGCCACGACGACCAAATCGAAAAGTTCGTGCCGCCGAGTTCGCTCGAGGCGTGGATCGTTGAGATTGTAAAAGGCTGTAAAAATTTCAGTCAGGCTTTGGGACATGAAAAAACCTCCGTGAGTGAGTTGCTCCACGAAGGTATTCATCAAGCGTGCTTGACATTTTCAACCCGCCGGAAATACTGCCGAAGATTAGATGCGATTGCCGTGGGGGATAAGGTGCCCTGGCAGCCGCCGCCAGTCGTCCACGACCGACAGGCCCTTGCGGTTCAACACGACGTTGTTGTCCGCATCCACGTCAATGTCCGCGAAGGCGTCCGGCGGTTCTCGAACGCCCAAACACTTCGAGCGGTTTGCAACTCGCGGAAGTCCGTCCGGCTCGATAAGCATGGGGCGAACGATCCGAGGCACCGACTTGTTTCCTCAA
>JBOGMI010000870.1:0-1967 GCA_050746645.1 Bryobacteraceae bacterium
CCGATTTCGGCTTTACGCAGTTACCGGTGCAGGAGAAAAGGCTGCAAGCGGTGAAAATCCACTCCGACGAGATCAAATTGCTTGTCCCAGCCGGGCACAGACTTGCATCAAACCAGCGGGTAACAGCGAGCGATCTGGTGGGCGAGCAGATGCTGCTGCCCAAGACCGGCAGGACGCGATCGCGGCTGAACGAATGGCTCGATCCAGTGCAAGAGGAGTTGAACATTTCGATGGAACTGGATTCAACGGAGATGATTAAGCACTTCGTGATGGCGAAGCTGGGGCTGTCGTTTTTGGCGGGTTCCTACTGCCGGGAAGAGCTGTCCGCCGGAAAGCTGGCGTGCATTTCGCTGGGGCCGGAGCCGATGATGCGCCGTTTGGGCTTGATCTATCGCAAGGACAAATCGCTGTCGAAGGCGGCGCTCGGTTTCATTCAGGCGATACTGGAAAACGCAGGAGAGGAGGCCGGTCCGGCGCCGGCGTCCCGCATCCGCGCATCGGCTTTATGAAGCGGCTTTGGGTATGACACGCCTCACCAGACGAACCTCGACGATCTTTATTGCCACCGGGCAATACACGCATGTTTACCGCTCGCTTGAGGAAGTTCCGCCGCCACTGAGGCGTAAACTGCGGCAAACCACGCGGGGCTTGAATTCGGCGACGATCCTGATCGCCGACCGGCGCGGGCGCGAGGAATTGGTGCGGGCTCTGCAAGGCGAGTCGACGGATGTGCGATCGCGGCTGGTCGAAACGCTCAAGGCCAGACGGGTGCGGCCGGAAGTGGTGGCGTCTTGCCCACCCGATCGGGTACGGCTAGGGCTGTGGCTGGAGATGCTGCTGCCGATTGCGGCAACCGCCTCGCTTTGGCTGTTGCTGCAGGTGTCGTTTTAGTGATTTATCTTACAATTTGAAGGCCGCTCCCTGGCGGTCGCGGCTCGGCAAGCGTAGGGTACCTAAATCTTTCGGCGCCTGTGCCGATGAGTTTGGGGTGACATCGCCATTTGCAGACCACCCCCAGTCCGCTACCATACAGATCCCGTCCGATCCCAGCGGAACCCGGCGTACCGTCTTGTGCGCCGTGCAGGAAGCCGATCGCCGGCGGCTCGTGCTGGAAGCCGAGGAGCGCATCGCGGCATCCACGGCCCTCAGCGTGGAATATAACGACGCGATGTTTCTGGGCGAAGTGGTGGTTTGTAGCCCGACTGGCGATAACACCTGGAAAATCGAACTGCAGATCGAACAGATCCTGACCGGGCTGCAGAGCCTGATGGCGCTCCGAGCCGGTTTAGTGGGAGAATCCGCGCCCCGGCCGGTCACAGAGCCGGCAGTTGCGGTTTCGAAGCGCTAAATCGAAAGCGGATGCATGCTTTATAGCCGGCCCTTGAGCAGGCGCGAGATGTTGCGCTTGCCGCCGCGGCTTCGTTGTTTTTCGCAATGTAAGACCAGATTTCGAAAATCTCGGCTTTCGCAAAAGGCGTCAGCACATAGGCGCTCATCGCCCCGTTGAACGCTCTTCACGCCATTTATCCTTCCATGGCCTGAATCTCGCGACGGGCCTGTGCACCTTCGATTAGCTCTCCACGTTCCGCCTGCTGGTAGCCTTCTTCGATGTGGGCCCAGATTGCGCGGCGTTCCTCTTCTGTCCAGTTTTCTTCCGCGTCTTGAGCCTCGAGAGCGCGTCGCAACACCTCTTCGGCATTCGCATATGCGCCACTAGAAAGGCGCTTATCGATCAGCATCTCAAGATCGGGAGGAAGATCCACATGCATAGCTCATTCTCCAGTCTCCCCTCATCGTAACGTCTAACCTGCAAGGCCTGGGGCTTTACGGCACCAGCACCGCGGCGCCGTCGATGCGGTCACGCTTTACGAGAGCCAGCGCCTGGTTGGCTTGATCGAGCGGAAAGGCGGTTGCTTTGGGCCGGAGTCCGATATTTGCCGCGGTCTGGAGGAAGTCGCGAGCATCGG
>JBOGMI010000871.1:0-3500 GCA_050746645.1 Bryobacteraceae bacterium
TCGATGGAAAAGTGGATTTCGCCCTCGCCGCTTACAATGCAGGTCCCAGCCGCGCGAATTTATGGCGCACCTGGGGACCTTACAGCGAGCCGGCGGAGTTCATCGAAACCGTGCCGTTTCGCGAAACACGCGCCTACATTGAGCTGGTGCTGCGTAACGCGGACGTATACCGGCGGCTGTATGCCAGAAAGAAGCCGGAAGTTCCGTCGTATCGCCCGAAGCCCGCGCCGAAGAGGAGGAGACGGCACAGGGCATCCGAGTGAAGAGCTAATAGCTAATTTCAATCCGGATATGGCGCGTCTTTTTGCACGATGCGGATGAAATGGTCGGTATAAATCTGATGCCCGCCCGGAAGCGGCACCTTGGGCATATGGCAGCTTACGCAGTTAGTCTTGGAAACCGGGCAAACCGGCATCGCGGTGGCGTGCGGATGCGCCTTAATCATGCCCAAACTTAGCTTCGCGCCGGGACTGTGGCAGGCCAGGCATTTCCTGTCGTAATCCTTGTCGTTCGTGTCTACTTCTTTATGCGGATCATGGCAAGCGAGGCAGCTTATACGCTGGTCTGAGCCGTCGAAGCACTTACTCAGTTCCAGGCGGTAGGGCTGAAACCGCACATCCACCGGACCGCGCAGCCTCTTCCTTACTACCGTCGCCCAGCTCCTATGGCACTGGCCGCAAAAGGTGGAAATATCTTCCGGAGAGAGTCTCTTCAGGTCGGGAGGCTTGTAGCTCGGCTTGCCGCTTAGGAAACCGGCAAGGTGCTTGTTGGCTCCCACATGGCAATGCTCGCAGCGGACCCCGGGCTGAAGGGTAGTGAGATCCAGCCGGTGGCCGACGATCGAGCCGGTCGAGTGGCAGCCGAAGCAGGCGGTATATTCGATCGAGTGTAGAGGCCGGCCGAAAGCCTGTTCGAGGGATTGCGGATGGATCCTCTCGTCGCCCATCGTAGTATCAAGGCCGTGGATTCCGGGATAGTAGCTGACCAGACTCTCGTAGAACTTCCCATCCCGCCGCAGAACGTAAGTCTGCGATTCCTCGCCAAAAACCCAACGGACAGGGGTGGAGATACTGCTGGTTCCATTGCTGACGGTATAAGTCGTCTTGCCATCGCGCGTGTCGATCGAATATAGAAACTTTCCTTTGCGCAGAGTGAGTTCAGGCTGCTTTAGAAACAGAGGATTCTTAGGGGCGAATCGCATGGCATGGCCCATGGAGGTCAGCGGTTGCGTCCGGGCTTGCTTATGACAGGTAGCACAGGTATAGTTTGTCCGCGTCGCAAACGCAGGCAGCGCGAGTAAGAGCAGCATCATGGCGCCCGGACTACTGATGCGCCACATGCACCGCGTCTTTCTTGACCATCGCTAGTGAGAGATTGCGCTGCTCTCGCGCCTTCACCGGCTGGCGTGCTTTGGAATATCCCACGGCCAGCATGACATGAATCTCCAGATCCTTGGGGTCCATCTTCTCGGCGCGTTCGAGAAACTGCAAACCATGCCGCACGCTTCCGGTTTCGACCAGGGCGCGGCCGCATACATACTGTGCATTGTGCGAATCGGGGGCGGCGGCGGCGGCTTTTTCTGCGTAGGGTAATGCGGTTTGGGAATCGCGCCGATTCAACAACGCCCATGCAAGCATGGTCAGCGCATCTGCATTTCCCGGATCGATCGTCAGTTCGCGCTTCAACTCCCGAATCGCTTTATTCGGATCTTTGACAAGCAAAAAGATGCCATACATATAATGCACGTTGCGGGCAGTCGGGTACTGTTGAAGGAGCTCCTGAAATGCTTGTTCAGCATGCGGATAGTCGGCGGCCATTATATACACGGCGGCCTTTCCTGCCGCGGCATACAAGCCCTGCCGCGCGGCCGGAATCTCTTTAGGAAGGAGCCGGACACGCAGAGCGGCCAGTCCGATCGCGGGCACGGCCGCGCGGTCTATCTCGTTGAAACGCACCAATTTCGTGAACTTTTGAACCGCTTCGTTAAAGTGGCCGGCACGCGTCAGCAGCAAAGCTTCGTGATACAGCAAGACGGGGCCGATTTTCGATTCCTTGGCGGCGCCGAGCGAAATGGCGCGCTGGATATCGGCCAGCGATCGGGTGTAATCGCCGGTCTCGAACTCGCACAGCCCAAGCAATGCCCACGCGGGAGTGGCTTTGGCATTGAGGCCGACCAGGCGCCGAAAATCGTCCCGCCCGGCAGAATACTGGTTCGAATCGTATTCGAGCGTTCCCAGGAACCACAAGCCCTGCTCCCAATTCGGACGCAGAGCAATAGCTTTTCTATATAGGTCAATCGCCTGGGGAATGTTACTAGCTTCGCGCGCGGCGTTGGCGCTTGCGGAAAGCTCGCCAAAGTTCGCAGCCGGACCTGTTTGAGCTAACACCCCGGCAGCCGCGGAAATTCCCAACGCAAACGCAAGGGCGGCTAACTTCATGAACAACCAAAAAGCTTAAGTGTAAATTTTATACTAACGGAAGATGCGCGCCGTATTCTGCATCGCTCTTTTCGCCGCTCTCGTTGTGGGGCAGACCGCGCAGAATCTGGAGCAGTTGTTTCGCAGTGCGGTCAAGGCGCAGCGGCACGGCGATTACAATACGGCGATTCGCAACTACCGGCTGCTGCTCAAGAGCCATCCCGATTCCGTCGGCGTGCTGGCAAATCTCGGCGCCGCGCTCGTACACGAGAAGCATTTCGATCAAGGCGTCGCCGAGTACCGGGAAGCTATGAAATTCGCGCCCGGCAATTCCGCTATCGAAATGAATCTCGCGCTGGCGCTTTATAAGAAAGGAGATTTTGGCGAGGCGGCGAAAGAATTTGCGATGCTGGCGCAAGCGAAACCGGGAAATGCACGCCTGGAGACGTTACTGGGCCTTTCGCTGATCGGCGGCGGCAAGCGGCGCGAGGGAGCGACGCTGCTCGATCGCGTGGCGCAGCGGCACAACGACGCCGGCGCCTATCTCACGGCCGGATCCACCTGGCTCAATCTCGACGAGTTCAAGAAGGCCAGGAGGGACCTGGAAGCGGCGCTTCGGCTCGATCCCAACCTGCCTCGCATTCATACCCTGGTGGGGCTGGCAAGGGACGATCTGGGCGATATGGCCGGCGCCGAGCCGGAATTTCGCAAGGCGCTGGCCGAGAACCCGAACGATTTTCGGGCGAACCTCACGCTGGGCGCCGAACTATATAAACAGCGCCACTTGCCTGAAGCGCGGAAATACCTGGAGCATGCGACGGCGCTTCAGCCGAGTTCCGCCATGGCGCGCTATGAACTGGCGCTCGTCAAGCGCGCGGATGGAGACTTGGCCGCGGCCGCCACGGATCTGCAAGAGGCGATCAGGGAGAAGCCGGGATGGCTCGATCCGCACGTGGCGCTGGCGGCTCTGTATTACAAACTGCACCGTCCGGCCGACGGATTGAAGCAGCGGCAAATTGTGCAAAAGCTGACCGCTGAGCAGCAGGAGCGAGGGCCGAAGTAGTACATCCCGGAGCTCGGTTC
>JBOGMI010000872.1:0-3345 GCA_050746645.1 Bryobacteraceae bacterium
TTAGCGGCCTCTCCGGAGACATAAAGATGTACTTTCCGGTAATGATAAGGCGCATGGCGGCCGGGCACGGGGCCGTAGGAGACATCCACAATGAGCTGAGTGTTGCGTGAGAGACGCCCCTGATGAAGAAGCTCCTGCATGGCTTTTACGACGATCCAGTTATTCGTGCGGTGATCGATATGGCGTTCGTCGGGGTGGCCGGTGACGATTAAGGCGGGATGAAACTCTTCGATAAAGTGTTTGGCCGCGGAAACCACGGCGTCCAGCGAATAGGGAAGGTTCGGGATGGCGGCATCGCGATAGGGCGAGTGTCGGGTGGCCAGAAGCACGGAAAGATAGGGATGGCTCGCGTGGCGATGCTCGTACCAGATGTGGCCCAGACCGCCGTCGGGCAGGCCCAGAAAGTGGAGATTTTGCCGAGGCACACCGAGGTGGCCGAGCGATGCCCGCGCTTCGTCCATCCGTACTTCACCGAAATCGAGCGCCCGGGCTGGGCCGCAGGAGTGCATGAAAAAACGATCGCAGCCGCCGGCCTCGCCGCTGGTGAAGTAGACAAAATGGATGGGGATATGATTTTCCACCGCGGCGCGAATCAGTCCCGGATGGGCCGTTTCGTCGTCCTCGTGCGCGCAAAAGATGAGAATCGACTTGGGAAGATCGTTCACCGCAAGCTGGATTTGATTGTGTTCTATCCTCGCGCCCGGCGAAGCGGAGAGCGATACGTGGACCAGATACAAGCCCGGCGGTTGAGGCGGGAACGAAACAGTATGTTGTCCCGCAACGGCGCCGAGCATCTCCCGATCTGCGAGTTTCTTGCCGGACGAATTCAGAAGCTCGATCAGCAAAGATGTCGCGGCGGAATTTCCGCTTACTGTGAAAGAGACCGACAGCTTTGCATGGCTATCGAACATCGTGTGCCGCTTATCAAAGCGAATCGCGCTCGATACGAATGGCGGCGGATAGAACTGCCGGTAGGCTTCCGACCGGGGCACTTGGCTCAGACGCCAGTACAGGTAAAGAAATGGATATTGCTTGGGAAGCAGCATGTCAGGGGGACGGGCCCAGGCGGGAAGCGTGAAGGCGAGATCGTAGATCCGATCCGGATGTTTGGTGTCGCGAGCGACGACGGAGAAATAATCTCCCAGCGGCACTTTGGGCGCTTCCGCGGTGGCGATATCCCTGGCGTGAAACGTCCTTTGCTCGTGAGGAGCCAAATGGAGGCCGCGGGCGACGATATGGCGCCAGATGCGGGGCTCGTCTGGGGCCGGCGCGACCCACGGATAGTTATAAGGCTCGAAATCGATTTGAACATCGCGCAGTGCGTGATTCGAGAGGTTGCGCACGGTAATGGCCGCGCCGATCGGGTCGCCCCCGGTGTAAAACGCCTGGTTCAAATTTACCGAAACGATTTGCAGCAGCTTGCGATACACGGCGAACCAGGCGGCGGTCCGTTCCTGCTGCTGTCCCACCGGCGTAAAGTCGATGTCGTAGCGACCGGTTTTCGCGCTTTCCGGAATTTTCCAGATCGCTTGATACTTGCCGCCGCCGATGTCTATTTGCCGGACCACCGGCGTTCGAGTCCCCGCATACCGGATCGAGACCCTGCCGGAAGCGGCCGGTTCGGTCCTCAGGCGTACCGTGGACCCGACATCGTAGCTGGTATTATCGGCGATGATCTGCGCTGCACGGTTTCGCGGGTAGGCGCTCGCCGCCGCCAGAGTCAAGGAAAGAGCACAAATAGCTATGCGCATAGATACGCTCGTTAATCGTCTTATTATTGCTTACTTTCTTTCAATCCTCGCCGGAGGTTCTACAGCCCTGGCAAGCTGGCCGACGTTTGGAGCCGATGGCCAGCGGGATAGCTGGGCGAAAAATGAGACGCTCCTCTCTCCCACAAGCGTAAAGAATTTACAACTCTTATGGAAATTGAAACTGGATAACCAGCCTAAGCAGCTTACATCGTTAACCACCCCTATTGTTGTGAATCCTGTCTATACGAATCACGGCGCGGAGACTTATGTCGTGGTCGCCGGAAGTTCTGACAATATTTACGTGATCGATTCGGATACGGGAAAGCTGGTCTGGAAGAAGCATTTCACGAACACCGCTCCTCTGTATAAGCAAGGAGAAGATTCCGGATCGTATTTCTGTCCCGCGGCGCTGAACGACACGCCGGCAATCGGCGATAGCAAAGTGGGGGTTACGGTGTACGTTATTTCCATCGACGGCCGGCTGCACGCGCTCAATATTGTGAACGGGAAGGATCGGTTTCCGGCCAAACAGTTTGTGCCGCCGTACTCGAAGAACTGGAGCCTGAATCTGGCCGGTAACGTCATCTACACCAGCACTTCGCAGGGATGCGGGCACACGAAATCGGGTGTCTGGGCCTTCGATTTGAGCAATCCGGACGCGCCTCCGGCGGTTTTTGCGAGCGACCCGACAGGCGGCGGAATCTGGGGGCGCGGCGGGGTTTCGGTAGGTTCGAATGGAACCGTGTTTGCGGAAACCGGCGACGGAGCAGCCGCCCCGGCAAAGGACGAGTTCGGCGACGCTTTCGTGGCACTATCTCCGAAAACGCTCAAGGTTCTGGACTACTTTGTTCCCGAGAATGCCAATTACATTACCCGGAAAGACTTAGATATGGGGAATGATACTCCCGTTGTGTTTCCTTATAAAGGACGCGAGCTTTTGGTTGGTTCTGGAAAGGAAGGCAAACTGTTTCTGCTGGACGCCAAATCGCTTGGCGGGAGCACGCATCGGAAGCCGGTCTATGTCAGTCCCCGCTACACCAACCAGGAGGCGGATATCGCGGGAAACGGATTCTGGGGTGCGTACGCAACGTGGAAAGATGCAAAGGGCGAGCGGTGGGTATATGCGCCGGCATGGGGGCCGCTGGCGTCCGATGTACCTGCATTCCCGGTAACTAATGGACCAGCGCCACATGGCGGCATCATGGCGTTCAAGGTCGAGGAGAAGAACGGAAGTCCGGTGCTGGCGCCCGCATGGATGTCGCGGGACATGTCAGTGCCGGAGCCGCCCGCAGTCGCGAACGGGGTGGTGTTTGCGCTTTCGAGTGGCGGCTTCACACGGCAGGTGAAACCTAGCGGGCAGCTCTACACCGCGCAGGAGCGCATTGCGCACAGAACCGGGCATGCGGTCTTATACGCCTTCGACGCGGAAACCGGAAGAGATCTATATTCGAGCGAAAAGATCATGCCGTCATTTACGCACTTAGGTGGTTTGGCAGTAAGCGACGGACGTGTGTATGTGGCAACTTACGATGGAATCGTTTATGCGTTTGGGTTGAAGGGCGAATAGCGCTGGCGCATCAGTAGCGGCCTTCGA
>JBOGMI010000873.1:0-4778 GCA_050746645.1 Bryobacteraceae bacterium
GTCTACGACCTGCCGTTCTTTGCCCACTCCAAGGGGGTAACGCATTCTCTCCTCGGCGGCTGGGAGCTTTCCGGCGTCACCACTATTGAAACCGGAATCCCGCTGAACCTCGGCTACGGCAAAGACAACCTCGGACTCGGCGGCGGCACCAGCAGCCGTCCCGATATCACAGGGGCGATCACGTATCCGAAAACGGTGGATTCCTGGTTCGGTACGGGATCTTTCGCCGCTCCGGCGCCGCTCCAGTTCGGCACCTTGGCCCGCAATGCGTTGGTAGGCCCCGGCCGCGCCAACTGGGATATCGCGCTCTTCAAGAAGTTCGCGTTCGGTGAGAAAGCGAGCATCGAGTTCCGCGCCGAAACCTACAACAGCTTCAATCATACGCAGTTCAACGGCGTGGAAACGACCTTGACGAACGGTAACTTCGGCAAGGTGACTTCGACGTTCGATCCGCGCATCATCCAATTCGGCGCGAAACTGGCGTTCTAGCTCAGTTGCGGGGGGACAGACGATCGTTCTTTGTCGTCTGTCCCCGCCCGAAACTGAGCCGGAAGCGTGAGCGACCCTGGCCGGCCTGCTTTATGCTCCTACTTTTTTTCCATCCGCGTGAACGCTAGCTGCTTCTTTACTCCGTCCACCAGCAGTTGATCGCTGTCGCTGTAATAAGTGAGCTGTCGGCCTTTGGTAATGCCCTTGTAGCTATCGGCTAATTGCGGTAAGCCGCCTTTGAGAACGACCTTGCCGTTTTTTGTGTAATATTCGCAATGGTTCGACGTCCCGGTGCGCGTACGGCCGGAAGCGAGCGTCTGGGTGACGCGGACGTCTCCATCCGCGAAAGCGTGATCGAGCGACGAATTGCCGTTATTCTCTCCATTGTTCGGAGTCAAAAACGCCTTCACCTGCTTCGCATCGATCGTCATCTTGCCGCGTGTTAGCTTGACGCCGCCGGTATAGAGCGCAACGCGGGTGTCGTCGCGATACAGCAGATCGGGCGCGCGTACCACGGTGAAGATGGGCGGATCGCCCGCTTTCTCCGGCTTGTTATCGACCAACTGGCTGACGACGCGGCCTGTCGCGTGCAAAGTCCTGGCGCTGCGGTCGATGTCGATCGTACTCGCCGCAATCCGGTTCGCGCCCTGCCAGATCACGGCATCTCCGTCGTACTGAACTTTAGTATTCTTGTCGCGCGTCTGCATCCGCTCCGCGCTCGCCTGCATGGTCTTGGCGCTGTCGAGCATGGAGGTCCCCGGCTTCTGGCGCGGATTGGGATTGTGCGTCGAAACCACGTGCCCGCTCGCGTCCATATCTCCGTTTCCCTGGTTCATCACGATGGCGTCGGCCAGGGTGGAACCGTTGTCGTCGGAGACGCGCGCGTTGCCCGTGAGGGTCATGCGATTGATGGCCTGTTGAAGAAATGCCTGGTCCGCCGAGGCTTTTCTCGTGCCGTCCCGATAACGGAAATGGCCCGACTGCCGGATGGTCGCGATCTGGTTCGTATTGGGCTGGAATTTCGCCAGCATTTCGTCGCTCCAGGTTAAAGCGGGTTCAGCCCCACCCGGTTTCTCCGTGCGCGTCGCAACCTTCCACGCCCGGAATCCGGCGACGTAGCTGCCGGCGCCGTATACGATCTCCAGATGCGACGCGTTCAGGATGCGATGCGCTTGCCCCGGCCGGTTGGGCTTGAATTCCACCCGCGCCTCTGTAGGCGAACGGATCTCCTGCACTTCCTGGCCGCCCGGCTTCATTTCGAGCTGGATGTGGTCGCTGCGCAGGATCCTGGTTTCGGCCAACTGCGCGCCCGGCTGTGGCAGCGGCACCGATTCGGCAACCGCATGTCCATCGGCCAGCACCTCATGCAGCGCGCTGTTCTCCCGCGTTTTTCCGTCCGGCTGCTGCTCGGATTCGATCTGGAAGCGCAGGTCCGCACGATCTCCGGTGATGGTTGTGCGCGACCCTTTTTCTGTGGCCACCACGCGGGCATTTCCGGTGCCGACGATCTCGACCAGGTTTCCATCGCTATCGAACCGCGCGGTCATTTGGGCGGCTGAATAATTGGTTTGCCGGCCGTCGCGGTTTTCCGTACCGGCCGCATGATCCGCATCGATCTGCTGCAGCACGCCGTCCTTGAGCGTCACCACCGAATTCCCCGCCTGAATGGTCATGGTCTGGCGCTGCAGCTTCGACCAGGGAGAAAGATAGACCTTCTGCTGAGCCTCGTTATAGACCAGATCCGCGGTCTCGACGTGCATTTTCCTCGCAACCGGGCCATTGCCGATCCAATCCAGCGAGACCTGTGATTTCAGGTGCAATTGCTGCTGGTTCGGATCGTAGCCGGCGCCGACCGCCTGCCCGTCGCCTTGCGGAAACACGAACGAAGCGGGCTGATCGGTAGACGCTTTCCCGGTTTTGGTGTTGTAGACGATGCCGGAGGTGGTCACGCGCACCAGCTTCGCGGCTTCCTTCGGGTTCTCCGCGTCTTGATCGGCCGGCACGTTCATCACAATGTGGACTGGCCCTTGCGAGCGCAGCATCCCCGACCGCTCGTCGTACAGCGCTTTGCTGCTCTCCACGTAGGTATAGGAAGCGCCGCTTTTGTTGTAGAGCCGCAGCGCCAGGCCGTGCAGTTCGAACGTGGACGGATCGACCGTCGCCTCGAACGACTTGGCCTTCACCTGGACAATCGGCTTGTTCGTCCGCGGATCGGACTTCAGCTCGAACCAGCCACTCGGCGCTTTAGCTTCGTAGCCGGCCTTGATCGAGGCAGGCGGCTGCGCGGGCGCCCGCTTTTGCTGCTCGATGTGCAGCTTATAGGTGTAGCCGACAAGGGCCGAAAGCAGGACCGCGGCGATGCCTGTGAACAAAGAAATCCGCCGCATGCGCTAGGAAAGCAAGACCTTCTTCCGCCTTCAGCGTATCAGTTTGCGCGTGTCATGGAAGCCGCGACCGCAAGGAAGGTCCCCACGACCGTGCCGGCATCAAAGCCGATGAAGACGCGAGGCCAAAACAGAACCCCGACCGTGAGGGAGGGGCGTCTTCAACGGAGCAGATCAGCTAACCCCCTAATTTTTCAGTTGTTTATAAAAACATCTTGTCACTCTCCCCCAGAGTGTGCTAAAACATCATCTGGGCCTGCGAAGCAAACCGAGCGAGCCCATTCAAGCGAACAGCTAACAATTTTCTTAAGTATCGAATGGAGGTTTTAAGTATGGACATTCGTCCGCTACACGACCGTATTGTGGTCAAACGAATTGAAGAGACCGAAACCAAACGTGGCGGTCTTTTCATCCCGGATTCTGCAAAGGAAAAGCCGCAGCAGGCAGAAGTCGTCGCCGTCGGGAACGGCAAGCGCACAGAAGAGGGGAAACTGATCCCGCTCGATGTGAAGGCTGGCGACCGTATCCTGTTCGGCAAATACTCGGGCAGCGACATCACCATCGATGGGACCGAGTATCTGATCATGCGCGAGGACGAGGTTCTCGGCGTGCTGGAAGGAGCTGCCGTTCCGGCGACAGCATAAGAGGAGAGTAAAAGAAAATGCCTGCAAAACAGATTGCTTACAGTGAAGTTGGCCGCCAGGCGATTCTGCGCGGCGTCAATCAACTCGCCGACGCGGTGAAGGTGACGCTCGGTCCCAAGGGCCGCAACGTCGTCCTGGAGAAAAAGTTCGGCGGACCGACCATCACCAAAGACGGTGTGACGGTCGCCAAGGAAATCGAGCTGAGGGATCCGCTCGAAAACATGGGCGCCCAGATGGTGCGCGAGGTGGCCTCGAAAACCTCCGATATCGCGGGCGACGGCACCACCACCGCCACCATTCTCGCCCAATCGATTTATCGCGAAGGCGTGAAGAGCGTGGCCGCCGGGGCCAACCCCATGGCGCTGAAACGTGGCGTCGAAAAAGCCGTGGAGGCGATCGTCGAGGGAGTGAAGAAGATCTCCAAGCCGGTTTCAGGAGACGCTATCGCTCAGGTCGGCACCATTTCGGCCAACGGCGACGCCACCATCGGCAACATTATCGCCGAAGCCATGCAGAAGGTCGGCAAGGACGGTGTGATCACGGTCGAGGAATCCAAGACCATGATCACCGAGCTGCAGACCGTTGATGGCATGCAGTTCGATCGCGGCTATCTCTCACCCTACTTCGTGAGCGACCCCGATCGCATGGAAGTGGTGCTCGAAGATCCCTACATTCTGATCCACGAAAAGAAGATCAGCAACATGAAGGATCTGCTGCCGCTGCTCGAGCAGATTGCCCGCTCCGGTAAGCCGCTGCTCATCATCGCCGAAGAGGTCGAAGGCGAAGCGCTCGCGACGCTTGTGGTCAACAAGCTGCGCGGCACGCTCAACGCCTGCGCCGTCAAGGCCCCGGGCTTCGGCGACCGCCGCAAGGCCATGCTGGAGGACATTTCCGTTCTCACCGGCGGCAAGGCCATCATGGAAGAGACCGGCATTAAGCTCGAAGGCGTGCGTCTCGAAGACCTCGGCCGCGCCAAGCGCGTCACCGTGGACAAAGACAACACGACCCTCGTGGATGGTGGCGGTTCGCAGAAGAACATCGAAGGCCGCATTAAGCAGCTTCGCAATCAGATCGAGGAAACCACCTCCGATTACGATCGCGAAAAGCTGCAGGAGCGCCTCGCGAAGCTCGCCGGCGGCGTTGCCGTCATCAAAGTGGGCGCTGCGACCGAGACCGAGATGAAGGAAAAGAAAGCTCGCGTCGAGGATGCGCTTCATGCCACCCGCGCCGCGGTTGAGGAAGGCATCGTTCCGGGCGGCGG
>JBOGMI010000874.1:0-1169 GCA_050746645.1 Bryobacteraceae bacterium
AATGTAGCGGATCAGAGCGATTTTTTGGGCAGTAGAAAGGCCGGCCGCCTGGGTTTTCATAACGCCGCTGGTCAAGGCCGTGTAGATGGCCCGGCCGCTCATGGCTTTTATAGTGCCCAGGGACGGAGCATGCGGAGCGGGATTGTCGTGACAGGCGGCGCAACGCTGTTTGTAAATTGCTGCTCCATCTTGAGCGCGCAGCAACTGGGCGAGTAAGAAAATGAGGCAGAAGTATCGCACAGTGTTTCCTTTCGAGTTACTTGAGGGCTAGGTCGAGCTAAATGAACGTACGCTTTCTGGATTGGAGGAATAGCGTGATACCGAAAATCAAGGCGATCGATCCAAGCTCTGCCGACAGGGTGAAGACAGCCGTCTGATTCCAAACTGCCACCGGACTATTCCAATTGGCTGTGAGGGCAGGGATATGAGACAGCAAATAGAAACCAAGCCAGTACGAGGAGTTGATGACGACGCTGGCGGCAATCAGCCAACCCTCGGATTCGGCGACCAGGGCTGTCGAGGAGATGATGCAAAAACCGATCAGCGGAAGCAGGGCGAACATGAGCAGCATCGGAATCGCGCCGCGAGGGACAACGCGGCTAGTCTCGATAAGAACCGCCGCCATGATCAACAGCGTGAACCAGGGGAGCAGGAACAACCCCCAGACCGACGCAATTTTGGCGATGGTGTACTGCACCGCCGAGACCGGAAGGCTGATGATGAAAGCCAGCGTTTGTTTCTTTCGCTCATTGATGATGACCGAAGCCGGCAGCATGCTGGCCAGAACGCAGAGCGCCACAAAGAGCCAGATGCCGCCGACGACACGAACGATTTCGTGCCCGTACTGCGCGACCACCATGGCAACGATGCCGGCGCCGATCGTAAGCAAAATGAGCAGGCGATTGAGACGCCAGTCCTTCAGAATGAGATGACAGATTATGGAGCCGTTCATGCTTCTACCTCCTCGCGGCTGTGCTCTACGTTGGCGACGAAAATCTCTTCGAGGCTCATACTTTCAATGCGCTGGACGCGGGCGCCGGTGCTTTCATAGGCGTTGGCAAGATCCGGGACAAAGGCGTTAGCGGTAGCGACAGCGAGCCTCCCCTGCTGCCGCACACCGACGATTCCGGGCAGGGCCGGGAGCTCGGTTCCCAGAGGGACTTCGAGGC
>JBOGMI010000875.1:0-5680 GCA_050746645.1 Bryobacteraceae bacterium
AGCGCGCCCTTTGAATTGCGGATGACGCCGCCGTGCCGGCCATTCATGCTATCGGCAACGCGAATGGCGAAGAATCCTTCTTTGGTGTCAGCGAACTTCGCCTGCCGGATTGCGGTCAGCGTGGAATCCCAATCCAGCTTGCGAACGTGAGGATCGGCATAAAACGTCATGATGCGGCGCTCGCGCAGGATGTCGTGTCCCGCAGGGTCTTGCCAGCCAATCGTGGTGGTGAAGCTCCCCCGCTTCTTCCCGTCCTTCAGCTTGCCGAGTTTCTCGATCGCAAACTTCCCGCGTGCGAGGTGATCGACTTTCTCCGAGGGTTCATTTGCCCACAAATCCACATGATTGATATCGCCGTAGCCGATCCAAAGGCCGCGATGGTGAGGATGATCGCGTGATTCGCCGGGAACCATCTTCATCGGATAGCGGCGGGTCACGATCATTCCGCCCGCGGTGCGCAGCGGGGCCAGGAAGGGCTTCGGATACTGAGAGCCCATATAAAAGGTCGAAAACGGGCGGCCATCGACGGTAATCGCGATATGGTCGCCATGGAAATTGCGGAACGAGACCTGGGCGGATGCCGGGCAGGGAGAAATCGCCGCGAAGGAGACCGCTGCGGCGTATGCGAGAAGAGAGCGCTTCATAGGCGTTTGCTATCGTATCAAGACATGCTCCATAGCCCATTCTGCTGGGCTATTATGAAGACATAAGCATATGGGACCCTTGGGCGTTCAGGAAATTATCGTTATCTTTATCCTGGCGCTGGTTTTATTCGGGCCCAAGAAACTCCCCGAGCTGGGACGCATGCTCGGCAAAACCATCAGCGAATTTCGCAAGGCCAAAGACGAGCTGAGGAATAGCTGGGAGTCGCACATGTCCGAGATCGAGCGCGAGACGAACATCTCCGAGGCCGAGCGCGAACTGCAAGACAAGCCTTCCCATACCGACGCCGTGGCCGAGCATGAGGACGAATATTCCTATTCGTACGAAGATTACGATCGGTACGAGGCCGAGGAGCCGGAGGAGGTTGAAGTGGAAGCGGTCGCCGCGCATCCGGCGGAGACTGCGGCCCATGCCGCGAAATCGGAGCCGGCCAGCGAACCTCATGAAGTTTCCACCCCGCACAGCGCACCAGCCCGATCGAATGGGACATCGCCGGGAGCCTCGGCGCCGGTATCCGCAAAAGAGGAACATCCAGCCGCATAGACTGGTTGCATAGTAGTTCATGGCAGATGAATACGGCGACGAGCGTTTTGAACCGAACGGCGACGGCGCGTCTTGGGATGACCCCAACACCGAAGAGCCGGTCACCGAAGGGGCATACGACGCTCTAGAGCCTTCTTCCGCGCTTAGCACCGAGACGGCTGCCGTCTCGACCACAACGGCCGTGCTTCCGGCGAAGCACGCTCCGCCGCCGCCGCCGCCACCACCACCGCCGACCGATGACGAGGACGGAGAAGGCGACGAGGAAAGGGGCATGCTGCGCATGTCCTTTATGGAGCATTTGGGTGAGCTGCGTTCGCGCATCATCCGCGCCTTAGGCGGGCTGTTGGTCGCGTTCCTGGTGTGCATGTTCTTCAGCAAGCCGCTGTGGATCGCTGTCCAGGCCCCGGCATCCGATGCGCTCAAGCACCTTGGCTACCCCCCGAATCTGGTCGCCATCAGCCCGATGGAGCAGTTCAATATCATCTGGATGAAGATGCCGCTGCTTCTGTCGCTCTTCGTGGGGGCGCCTTGGGTGTTGTATCAGATTTGGGCTTTCATTTCGCCCGGTTTGTACCGGCGGGAGAAGAAATGGGCGGTGCCGTTCATTGCCTCCACGGCGGGGCTCTTCATAGCGGGCGGGCTGTTCGCCTACTTCATCGTTTTCCGGTATTGTCTGGAATTTCTACTCGGGATTGGGCGTGGTATCGGAATCACGCCGATGATCTCGATGCGCTACTACTTCGACCTGTTTGTCAACGTAACCCTCGGCGTCGCTTTGGTTTTCGAGATGCCGGTGCTGATTTTCTTCCTGACGCTGCTGCACATCGCCTCGCCGCGGTTTCTTCTGAAGAACAGCCGCTACGCCATCCTGGCCATCGCGGTGATCGCGGCCGTCGTGACGCCAACGCCCGACGTGTTCAACATGATGATCTTCGCCCTGCCGATGATCTTGTTGTTCTTCGTCGGCGTGTTCTTAAGCTATTTGCTGGTGCTTAAGCGCGAAGGCCGGCAGTTCCCGTGGACTCCGATTCTATTAGGGACGTTCGGAACCTTGCTGGCGATCGCCATCGCGATCGCGATCATGATTTACCAGTATCACTACCACTTCATCGCACACTGGCCCTATCTGGCGCGCTGATAGGCGGGAGGT
Organism: Bryobacteraceae bacterium; assembly: GCA_050746645.1. Taxonomy (GTDB): domain Bacteria; phylum Acidobacteriota; class Terriglobia; order Bryobacterales; family Bryobacteraceae; genus Bog-105. Next base: position 2,357 of record JBOGMI010000875.1, read on the forward strand.
AATGCGTTTTTGCGCCACAGCGCCGCGCCGCCCAGCAGTCCGTCTTCGTTCGGCACGCGTGTGACGTGCGCCGGAAGAGCGAAATCGATCTTGTGAGCGTTTCCGCCGCCGATATAAAGATGGTCGTAGTTGAAGAGCGAGTGAAGCTGAGCGATCGCTTCCTCCAGATAGTTGTTCCAGCGCGCGCGGCCGAACGCTTTGAATCCGCGCAGACCGAGAAAATCCTCGTAGGTTTTGTTTTTTTGCCAGGGATGGTGCGCGAGTTCGAGCCCGGGTACCAGCCTCCCGTCGGTGAACAGAGACGAGCCAAATCCGGTTCCGAGGGTGATAACGAGTTCCACGCCGCGGCCGCGAACCGCGCCGAAGCCTTGCACGGAGGCATCGTTGGCCACGCGCACCGGGCGGTTCCAGCGACTTGCAAGCGCGGTTTCCAAGTCAAGCCCGATCCACTTGGGATCTAAATTGGGTGCTGTCACGATAGCGCCGTGTTTCACCACGCCGGGGAAGCCCACCGAAACGCGATGGAAGTTTGGCATGCGCTTGGCGATGCTTTCGATGACGCGCAGCATGGCCACCGGGGTTGCCGGATGCGGCGTGTCCTTGCGCAACCGCTCTGTAAGCGGTTTGCCGCGTGTATCGAGCAGCATGCCTTTGATGCCGGTTCCGCCAATATCAATTGCAAATGTGATTACTCCGTTTTGAGATGCCATCAAAGATACTGTATCCGAGGGAATTAGCGGCCGGGGCTAGGACTGTTACAATTGATTTGCGCGTTGGGAGGTCGTCTAATGGTAGGACTGCAGACTCTGGATCTGCCTATCGGGGTTCGAGTCCCTGCCTCCCAGCCAGTCGGTCCTATTTCCATTTAGATTCAAACAGATAGCGCGTGCGCTGCGCGCTTGGTGGCCAAATTTCCGCACTTTTGGTCACCAAGCGTGTTCCGATTTAGGCTCGGGACAGCCCCTTTTCGGGGGTGCCCGATGACCGCCCGGCGCTCGGTTCGCATTGTCAAGAAAGTCCAGCAGGACGGCGTGTGGAAGTTCGTGCCGCTCGCCCGCAATGGGAGCCGATATGAGTGGGACCCACGCCCGGGCGCCTATTATCTCGACTGGTGGGAAGGACGCCGGCGGAAGGAGTATGCAGGCGAAACGCCCAGTGCGGCGCTCACCGCCCAGCGCCGGAAGAAGCACGAACTGGCAGGCGCGCTGCTGTTTGGCAACCCGATTCCGGCTCCCCTGCCAAACGCGGCGATAGAAGTCCAGACGGTTTCCGGAAACGATCCGGCCGCCGGGGCCGAAGCTCGGCAAGTACCAATCGAAGAAGCCAGAAAACTATTTCTGGCCCACGTAGCCGCGCATTCGCCCGACAAACCGGAGACGAAAAGGCGTTATGGTCAGGTTCTGGAGCACTTCGAGCGTCATGCCGGGCGCAAGCGCTACGTTCAGGTAATTACCCGCGCGGACATCGACGAATACAAGATTCTTCGATGCCAAGAGCAGAGCCAGCGACAGAACCGGTTGATTGCCGCCCGAACTGTGAATTTCGAGGTCAGCACCCTGCGGACGTTCTTCTATTACCTCATCAAGGAACGCGGTATCGAAATGAAAAACCCATGCGCACGATTCAAAAAACTCCGCGATGCCAAACGCCTGGGCCGAGGCAGGCCGCCGACCTACAGCCACGACGAACTGGAGCGTCTGTTCTCCGAGTGCGACGAGTTTGAGCGGGCCGTCTTTGCGACGCTTCTTCTCACCGGCCTGCGCAAAAAAGAACTGTATTTCCTCACCTGGAACGATTTGGACCTGAGGACAGGGACTCTGTGTGTCAGCGGAGAAGGTAAGGTTGGATTTTCGCCCAAGGACTACGAAGAACGCCTCATTCCGCTGCCGCCGGATCTCTTAGACATCATGAAGCGGTTGCCGAGGAGCGCACGATGGGTGTTCCCGAATCGAAACGGAAATCGGCTCAATCATTTGCTTCGTCGGCTCAAGACCATCGCTGGTCGGGCAGGTATCGCGGGAGCCACGCTCCACAAGTTCCGGCACACATACGCCACGCGCCTACTTGAAGGCGGCGCGGATATTGTCACGGTGCAGAAACTGATGGGGCATAGCGATATTGAGACGACACGCCGATACCTCAATCCGGAAGACGACCTGAAGCGAAAGGCCGCCAATCGATTGCGGTTGCCGTCGTTCGGCTCTGCCGGCGTGCCCAAGAAACGGGTTGATAGAGAAACGGCTGCTGCCAAGATGCGGTTTATTGAGCAGAAAATCAGGCGTTAGGTGCTCTTTGCCTGGACTTCCAATGGAGCAGATTCTACGCGCCGCCAGCGGCATGTACAAGGAAAGTAAGAACGGAGATCCGTATGTCCACCTCCCCCGCGCCTTTCGCGTCCAGCTCTGAAACCTTCTCCGATATATTTGATCGGCTACTTCAGTCGAGCCGACTGCTCACAGTGCAAGAGTTAGCTGCAATTCTTAATCTAAAGCCGAAAACGATTTATAGCTATGTTGAACACAATTTGATTCCGCATTTTAAGATCGAGTCGAACGTCCGATTTCGCGGAAGAGACGTGGCAGAATGGCTGCACCAGCGCGACATTTGCGGGAACATTCGCCCGAATATATCGGCCAAATGGAACGTTTCCTTCTCAAGTCACGTTAGGCCTCATCGCGCGCGCTTCTGAAGAGCGCCATGATCTTCTGCCATACCCCAAATAGATGAAGCACTGAGGAGAGAAACGCAGCGCAGAAAGTCGCGTTGGATAACTGTCCACAACGTCCCTGCGAGAACCGATTCTCTTCCAATGAAATGAATCAGTTCCCCCTGGTCGTTTCGGATTCACGGTCCGCAGCACCACTCAAGAGCGAGCAAGACAACTTCCGATCGACAGCCCGGCCGATACCCGCCCCATGTTGCAGATGCATATTTAACGAGAGCGCCCATATATTCCGAGAATTTTGCTCCACAGGAGAACCTCACGTCAGTGTCTTCCGGTCGAGGTTTCACTTTTCAGTTTTGGCGAACCGCTCGACAGCCCATAAACTTCTTGGTGGGAGGGCAGCGGCTTGCTCGAATCCGCCGCCCGGCAGCGAGCGCTTCTATAAACCGCAGCCCAAGGGTACGCGGCGGCGGGCGTTTTCTTAGCATGTTTAATGCAAGCACAGCAAACAGGCCAATCGAGAACGGCAACGAGGAACATCTATCGGAGACCAAGCGCTATCGCTTCTTGCCGACGGACGATCGACTGCTACTGGCGGCCACCTCTTTCGAAGATCTGCAGTCCGCAATGCGCGCCATTGCGGAGGAGGCAAATTATCC
>JBOGMI010000876.1:0-6735 GCA_050746645.1 Bryobacteraceae bacterium
GAGTGGTAGCCGGCGTTGCGGAGAGTTTGCCCCCATAGCGGGGTGAAATCACGCTCGGAATTCGTGTGGTCGCTGATGGTCGGCCGGTCGACGCGGAACGTGGTGAGGCCGGTATTCAACATCATCCGGCTGGCCACGCAAACAGCCGGTGTCCAGCTTCCTTGCTGAAAGCAATGCGTGAACGCGCACCCGCTGGATACCAAACGGTCCAAGTTGGGGGTATGGGCCTCGTGGTTGCCCATTGCCCCGATTGCGCGAAACGTGAGGTCATCGGCGATCATGAACAGGAAATTAGGGCGTTTTAGTTGAGGCTCTTCGGCCCGTCCCGCTCCCTCTCCCAACGCCCCTGCCATCGCCGAGCCTGCGGCAACTGATTTAATAAAATGACGACGATCCATTTGAACGGCCTCAAAAGTACAGCTTCGCCCCAAACTGAAGCTCGCGCGCGGTAGAACTCGTGCTGGTTACGCTGCCGAAGTTTGGGCTGTTGACGTGGTTCGTGCCCGATTTGGTCACAATGTTGATGACGCCCCCCATCACACCGCCGAACTTTGCCTGGTCATTATGCGAATCAACCTTGAATTCCTGGATGTCGTCCACGATGGGCTGCACGGCATAGGAGCTCGACTCCGATCCTTGGTTATTGATTCCATCAAGCAGGAACAGGTTGCTTCGATTCCCCTGCCCATTGATGGCGGGGATCGTGTACGATCCCACCGGGCTTACAGCATAACTGGTGTTTTGAGAGGTGTTGACCGGGCTGGCCCCTGGTGTTAGAGTTAGTAACTGTGTGAAGTTCCTCCCGTTTAGCGGGAGGCTGTTTACTTCGCCGCGTGTAATTGTCGTGCCCAACTCAGCCCGTAGACGCCTCGACCCGGACGGGCGCCACCTGCACAGTTACACTCTGGGTGACGGACCCCACGGACAACTGGAAATTGAACGTCGCGCTTTGATCCACGGTCAGCGTGATATTCGACCTGGTCGAGGCCGCAAACCCACGCTTGCTCGCCTTCAGGCTATACCTGCCGGGAGGAATATTCAACAGGACGTAGTTGCCATCGCTGTTGGTCACGGCTGCGTGATCCACCCCGGCGGCGACATTGTGCAGCACCACGGATACTTCGGGAACTACGGCGCCTGACGGATCCTGTACAACGCCGTTGACCGTCGCAGTCGAGACCTGCGCTTGCGCCGAGGTCGGCGTCAGGCATATGACGCCTATCAACAGAACTACCACTATTGCCGAACAGCGCAACCACTGCAGATATCGCTTACCGCTCATAAAAGCTCCTTCGCTCGAAGACCATGCGAGTGCCCCGCACAACACAACGGCCACACCGCCAGGGCCGACTCCCCGTACTTGCCGATTTTGCCCGGTATCCGAAAACGTGGCCGGTAAAATCGGGACCGAGTTCAATTCAATACCATATTAAGAATTCTGTCAAGCTTTTTGTTCGATCTATATCGCTATCTAAAGCGATATAGTGACCACTTGACTGTACGTCTCCAATGACTTACACTGAGTACGCTTTACCCAAAGGAGCATGATCTTGGCTGTCCGGATGAAGGACATTGCAAACGACCTGGGCGTTTCGCTGATGACGGTTTCGAAGGCCCTGCGCGGGCATACGGATATCAGCGAGGAGACTCGCAACCGCGTGCTGCGGCGGGTGCGCGAACTCAAGTACCAGCCCAATTGGGTCGCCCGAAGCTTGGCGACCCGCCGCACCTACATTGTCGGGCTGATCATTCCCGACCTGATGCATTCGTTCTTCGCCGAAGTAGCGAATGGCCTGGCGGGAGGCTTGGGTTCGTTCGGATATCAGATCGTGGTGGCGAATTCGAACGAAGACGCCGAAACCGAACGCAACGAGGTTGAAATGCTGCTGGCGCGGGGCGTGGATGGGCTGGTGGTCGCCTCGGCGCTGCGGGACTGGAAGCGTAGCATGCTGGGGCTGCTGAAAACCAGCAAGACGCCGTATGTCTTGATCGACCGCATGCCTTCCGGGGTCGCCGTCAATTATGTCGGCACGCGCGATGAGGACGTGGGGGCGATCGCCACCGGCCACCTGCTCGAGCAAGGCTGCAAACGGGTGGCGCATATCCGCGGCCCCGCCACTCCGAATAGCCAGCGCCGGTTTCAAGGCTACCGGCGCACGCTCGAAAAGGCCGGAAGAACTTACTCGCCCGAGTATGTGGCCATCGGAGGCCGCGGCGATGAGGGCGGCTATCGCGCCATGAAGGAGTTAGTGGCGCTGAAACATCCGCCCGACGGTGTTTTTTGTTACAACGATCCGGTCGCCGCGGGCGCGATCAAAGCAGCGCTCGAAAGCGGGCTGTGCATTCCCGAAGACCTGGCCATCATCGGCGCCGGCAACGTCCACTATTCCGACCTGCTGCGCGTTCCGCTTTCCACCATCGACCAGGGCAGCTCTACCATCGGCGAAACCGCGGCCAAAATCCTGCTGCACTGCATGGGCAAAAAAACTCCGCCGCCGCCGCAATGCATTCTGCTGCCGCCACGGCTCATCATTCGCGAGTCCAGTTGCCGAACGGCCACGGCCCGGAAAGGCAATCTGCCCTGAGGACAAGCAGATCGGAATATCCCTAGATCAAACATTTCCGAGCCGCGCTTACTTTCTTCTAGGCAGTTGCAGAACCCGACCGCAAGGGAGGGGTATCCGTCTGCTACAGAACCCCGACCCTAAGGGAGGGGTAGCCCGGAGACTCAAGACCATGCCGTTTTCCGATCGCCTCGCGCGGCTCCGCACCCCCGGCCGGAATCGCGCCAGACTTCCCTTCCCCGCCGCGCCCGGCTTGCGCGTCGCCCAGATGGCGCCTCGTGCAACCTTCGACGCAGTGGAAGCTTTCGCCTTCCATCGCTGGCACGCGGTGGAAGCTTTCCGGCCGCAGGTTCTGGTGGGACCGGCGCTTGCTCTGCACATGCTAGCGGTGCGCGTGCAGGAGAAAACGCTGGACCTGTCGAGCGTGGATCACGCCATTTTCGTTACCTCGGAGTGTGGCGTGTCCACGCTCACCGATACCGCGCGTGTCGTGCTGTGGCAGGCCTTCGGTGTGCCGGTCTATGAACTATTTACCGATGGCCAGGGCCAACTGCTCGGTTCTGAATGTGAAATGCACGACGGCTGGCACGTCGAGCCACATGTGAAGCTCGAGACCGCCGGGGGCGAAGTTCTGCTGCCGTTGCCGAGCCGGCAATCCGGCCCTTTGCGCCTTGCTGCGAAGATCGAAACCAGTGTCTGCGCTTGCGGACGCGCGGGTGCGCGTATTTTGCCGGCCGAACGAAAGCCGGCGGCGCGCGCAGGACGGACGCTCGCCGCCACCGCGTAAGACCAGGCGGATACCAATCCTCCGCAGGTTAGCGACCTGTTCTACAACGCGGCGGAGCAAAGCAGCAGAGAACATGCGTTCAAATAGAAAGAGCGCATGCTTGAGCATTCGATCCAGTGGATGAACATGGCGGAGACGGTCGTGGAGGGCCTGCTTCTGTGCCGCCTCTTGCTGCTCCGCCTGCACCGCCCGTATCTGTTCATCACGCTGTACTGCCTGCTGAGCGTCTTTTTCGATTCCATTTGTTGGGGGACGGGCTGGACCACGCGGGCCGCGCTCGAAACCGGCACGCTCGAATGCTTTTTCCTGGCATTCCTGACGCCGTTTGCGGCCTGGGAAGCATTCGAGGAAGTTTTGCCTCAGGCGGATAAGTGGCGGAGGCTCGCGCTGGGCCGCTTTGTGTGGAGCATTGTGCTGACCGTTGTATTCGTGCTGATCGTGTCCGCCAATGTACCGGTGCAGGACGCCCAAGGCCATTCGGCATTCTTGACTCTGGCCGGGCTGCTTTGCTGGTCCTGCTGCGCTTCCGCCTCGTTCGCATTCCTGCGGAGTACGCGGCGCATCCTGCTCGCGCAAAAAATCGAACTGGTCCGCAACACTTCCGTCTGGACCATCTTCTTTATCCTGATCAACGCGCTGACGATCGTTTACTGCCTGTTGGTTCTGCTCGGCCCGGTCGCAGGGAAAACCGTTTCGGCAGTGGCCATCATTCTGCTACAGGCCGCCGACGCGGGCATCATCGTTTGGTGTATCGCCAGGCTGAAGCGCCCCGCCGCTTTGGTCAGCGCAGTTTCGGCAAAAGAAGAACCGTAAGCGCTCGTTTGCATTGCTGTAGCCTGCCGGTAGGAGGACGTAATCCGATGAAAGGCAAAAACACTACGACGATTGCGATCGCCGCGCTGGCTGGATTTTTGGGCGGCATCGCGCCGCAAGCGTTATTTTCTTCGAGAACCGTGCACGCGCAAGCGTTTGGGCCCGCGCCACTGCCGCGCCCGGGCAAGCATCCAGGGGGCCACGAGGTGGCGGCTCAGCGGTTCCTGCTTGTAGATTCGTCAGGCCACGTCTTCGGCGTCATGGCAATGAACCACGGCAGGCCCGAAATCGATCTCTACAACAGCGCCGGGAAAATCATCTTCCGCGCCCCAGGCCACTTCGGCTTGAGCCCGACGTCGCAGTAGCGGCTGGCCAGGGTGGCGGCCCGCTCAGGCGCGGCGGAAGACCACCGTCGCGTTCAGGCCGCCGAAGGCAAACGTGTTCGAGAGAGCGAATTCGGGGCTGGCGCGGCGCGCTTCGTTCGGCACTACGTCCAGATTACAGGCCGGATCGGGAGCGGTGAAATTCGCAGTGGGCGGCGCCAAGCCGTGCTTGAGAGCAAGGACGGTCGCGATTCCCTCAACCGCTCCCGCCGCGCCGAGCGTATGGCCGTGCATGGACTTGGTGGAACTTACCAGAAGCGAATCGGCGTGAGGGCCAAACACCGTTCGTATGGCCTGGGTTTCGGTGGCATCGTTGGCCTGCGTGCCGGTGCCATGTGCGTTGATGTAGCCGACGCGCTCCGGAGTAATTTTGGCATCGCAGAGCGCCCAGCGCATGGCGTTGGCCGGCCCTTCGGTGCAAGGCTGGGTCAAATGATGGGCGTCGGAACTCATGCCGAAGCCTACGATTTCGCCGAGAATTTCGGCCCCGCGGGCTTGGGCGTGCTCCCAGTTTTCGAGCACCAGCGTACCGCCGCCTTCGCCCAACGTGAGGCCTTTGCGGTCGGCGGAAAACGGGCGGCAAACATCGGGTGAAACCACGCGCATGGCCTCCCATGCGCGCAACAGTCCTTCGGCATATACGGCCTCGCTGCCGCCGACCACCGCGCAAATGGTCTGGCCGCTGCGCACCATCCAAAACGCCTGCCCGAGTGAGTGATTCGAGGACGAACAGGCTGTGGAAATGGTGTAGGCCGGACCCTTAATGCCGAATTCAAGCGAGATGCGGCTGGCGCCCGCGTTCGACATACTGCGCGGAATCGTGAGCGGCCCGACGCGCGGCACGTTTTCACGATACAGCCGCTTGTAGCCTTCTTCTTCCGAGAATTGTCCGCCGACGCTGCTGCCGGTAATCACCGCGCAGCGTTCGGCAAACGTGCCGGAGAACTTCAGCCCGCTTTGCGCGATGGCTTCCCGCGCGCTGACCACGACGAGTTGCGCGAAGCGCTCCAGCATCATGAGGTCTTTCTCGGTGAAGTGATCGAGCGGACGAAAATCCAAAGCCTGTGCGCCATTGCGGAATTTATACGGCGGAGAACCTGGATCGCTGAGCGGCCGAATACCGCTTTCGCCCGCCGCCAGCCGCTTCCAGCATTCGCCCACGTTGTTCCCCAGCGCGCACACCAGCCCCAGGCCGGTTACCGCGACTCGGTTCACGCGGCACCTGGAGGAACGGCCTGACTCTTTTGCTCAAGGAGTTTCCGAACGCCCTCTACCGCGTCCCGGACCCCGTGCATGTTCTGCACACCTTCGTCCGGGATGTCGATGCCGAACTCATTTTCGAGCGCAAAGACAATGTTGATGCCGTCGAGCGAATCGATCTTCAATTGCTCAAAGGTGCTGTCGAGGGAAATCGATTCGACAGGGATCCGCTGGGTTTGGGCGATCATGCCGATGACCCGAGCGCCCAAATCGTTTGTTTCCGAGTTTCCGGGCATGTTTGACCCTCATCATAACGCGACCGGGAAGCGGAGCTTCCGCTTTTGCGTAGCCCGGAAATGAGCACGAAGGAACGTGAACGATGGTCCACCGCCGCTGCCGTAGACAATCTAGTAGACAGCAGAGAAACTTTCTACTAGAATGTCTTCTATAAAGAGATGGCTCCAACCAAGCAAGGCGAACGGATCGAGCTACTGCAAGGCACGCTCGACATGCTGATTTTGCGGACTCTTCAATGGGGGCCGCAGCACGGGCACGGCGTCGGCGTGGCGATCCGGCAGAGTTCGGCGGATTTGCTGAAAATTGAGCGCGGTTCGCTCTATCCCGCGCTGCACCGGCTGGAGGCGCGCGGGATGATCTCGGCGGAATGGAAAAGCTCCGATCTGAACCGGCGGGCCAAATATTACCGGCTGACCGCGACGGGCAGAAAACAACTCGTCGCCGAGCAGTCGAAATGGAAACTCATGGTTCGTGCGATTGGCCGCGTGATGCGTCCGGCACGGGAGAGCTAAACACATGCGGCTCTTGTTTTGGCGGCGGAAGCAGCGCGATGCGGAGCTGGACGAGGAGATCGCGTTCGATCTGGCGGCGGATGCCGAAGAGCGCGTTCGCTCGGGAGTGCCTCGGGAAGAGGCCGAGCAAGCCAGCCGGCGCGATTTCGGAAACGTGCTGATACGCAAAGAAGACGTCC
>JBOGMI010000877.1:0-2654 GCA_050746645.1 Bryobacteraceae bacterium
CTGCATTACCGGCTGGGACGCGCGCTGCTGCTCGCCAAACACACGCCGGAGTCGATGAAGCAGGCGGCAGCGGCGTTTGAGGCGGAGCTGAAGCTGAGTCCCGAAGACGCGGCAAGCGAGTTTCAGCTAGGCCAGATCGCGCAGGCGCAAGGAAACCCCTCCCAAGCCCGCACGCATTTCGAGCATGCCATCAAGCTGTCGCCGGATTTCACCCAGGCGCTGATTGCGCTGGGGAGAATCTATGCCCACGACAAGCAATATAATCGCGCCATTGCCGTCCTTACTCATGCAGTGCGCATTCAGCCGAAAAATGAGCGCGCGCATTACGCTCTCATGACCGCCTATCGCGATTCCGGCCAGATGCAAAAAGCGCAAGCCGAAGCAGCCGTTTTGCAGCGCCTGCGCAAGCCGCCGGAAGGGGAGTTCTCCGAGTTTCTTAAGAAACTTGGCGACCAACAGCCGAAGCAGTGAAGTTTGTTCTGCCTGTTTTTGCGCTGCTCGGCGCGGCTGCCCTCTGTTCCGCGCCATCTTTTACGCCCGATTTCGTCAACATCGCGGCGAAAGCGGGCCTCACAGCGAAGTTTCCCAACGGCACGGTCTCCGAGCAATACATTCTCGGCACTACCGGCAGCGGCATTGCTTTCATCGATTACGACAACGACGGGTTGCCCGACATCTTCGTGCTTTCGGGCAAAGGTGGTACCAATCGTATGTATCGTAACCTCGGCCACGACCGCTTTCGCGACGTGACCGATCAGCTCGGACTGCGCTCCTCCGGCTGGGCGGAAGGCGTCTGCGCCGGTGATTACGATAACGACGGCTATACCGACTTATTTGTCACTTACTGGGGGCAGAACCGGCTGTATCGCAACATTCATGGGAAGAGATTCGAGGATGTTACAAAAGCCGCGGGCCTGATCCAAAAGCAAAAGCGCTACAACACGGGTTGTGCTTTTGTCGATTACGATCGCGACGGTCACCTGGATCTGTTTGTTGCCAATTACCTTCAGTTCGGTTTCGCTACTACGCCGAAACCGGGCTCGAATCCGAACTGCTTTTACCGCGGCCTTGCCGTCAGTTGCGGTCCGCTCGGCCTTCCCTTTGAGAGCAACATTCTCTATCACAACAACGGGAACGGAACGTTCACCGACGTTTCCAAGTCGTCGGGCATCGCGAAGCCTTACGGACATTACGGGCTCGGCGTGTTGACAGGAGATTTCAACGGAGACGGCTGGCCGGATATTTATGTAGCCTGCGACCGCACACCGTCGCTGCTTTACATCAACCAGAAGAACGGAACGTTCAAGGAACAGGCAGTGCTGCGCGGCGTCGCATTCGATGCCGACGGGCGCGCCATGTCCGGCATGGGCGTGACCGCGAGTGATTACGACGGGAGCGGACGTCTAAGTATTTTCCGCACCAATTTTTCCGATGAATTCGAAACTCTGTATCGCAACGTGGGCCATGGGAATTTCGACGACGTCACGCTCGATGCCGGCCTTGGCGGAAACACAAGCTACGTCGGCTGGGGTACAGGCTTTTTCGACTTCGATAATGACGGCTGGCCGGATCTCCTGCTGGTCAACGGACATATCTACCCCGAAATCGATAAACTGCACATCGATATTCATTACAAAGAGCACGCCATTCTTTATCGCAATCTCGGCAACGGCAAGTTCCGCGAGCTTTCGGCTCAGGCCGGCCCAGGCATCTTAGAAAAGCATTCCTCGCGGGGTGCGGCATTTGGCGATATCGACAACGACGGTTCGGTCGAGATCGCGATCAATAACCAGAACGAACCCCCGTCGCTCTTAAAGGATATGCACAAGCCTCCGGGGAATTGGGTGATCTTGTACCTGATCGGGACGAAATCGAACCGCAGCGCGATCGGCGCGCGCGTGACTCTCACGGCAGGCGCGCATTCGCAAGTTCAGGAAGTCCGCAGTGGCGGAAGCTATCTCTCGCAAAACGATTTACGCCTGCATTTCGGCATCGGCGAAGCGAACAAGATCGATAAGATCGCGATCGCCTGGCCCAGCGGGGAACTGCAGGTATTAAAGGATCAGCCCTGTGACCGCGTATTGACGATTCGGGAACCGGAGTGAGGTCTCACATATTTATGTGCTACACTCATTTCCGTGATGCCAACGAAAAACGTCACGCTCAGTCTTCCCGAGCCTTTGCTCATGAAGTTTCGCGTCTACGCGGCGAAACGAAACCAGTCTATGACCGCCCTGGCAGCGGAGGCGATACGAAACCTGATGGACCGCGAAAAAGAGGAAGCCGACAATGCGAAACTCCGGTTCATAGAGAGAATGCGGAATCCTCCGGGCAGTGGAATTGGCGGGACCATCACATGGACTCGCGACGAATTGCATGAGCGTTGAGTTTGTAGACACAAACGTCTTCATCTACGCTCACGATGCCCACAGAGGCGCAAAGCAGGAACGTGCCGCTGAACTATTAACACGCCTATTCGAGAATGGCAACGGAGCCATCAGCACACAGGTGCTTGTCGAGTTCTATTCCGCGGCCATAAAAAAGCTGCGGATGAGAAGTGAGGAGGCTGAGGACGTGCTCAGGGATCTGAGCAGTTGGAATATCCATCGACCGGGTCACTCGGATCTCTTGAAAGCCTCGCAGTTGCACCGTAA